>JAABRF010000022.1 GCA_011391075.1 Flavobacteriia bacterium
CTCAATATTTTTCCGGTAGGAACCGGTATGGACGAACACCGTAAAAATGCCATTCATTTTATAGAAGCCACACGATGGGTGAAGCAACATTTACCTCATTGCAGTGTAAGCGGTGGTGTTAGCAATGTTTCCTTTTCTTTCAGAGGTAACCAAAGCATCAGGGAAGCTATGCACGCTTCCTTTTTATATCATGCCTACCAAGCAGGGATGAATATTGGCATCGTCAATCCTGCTCTTTTAACCGATTATGATTCCATCCCCAAAGATTTATTGGAAAAAGTGGAAGATGTCCTTTTTGACCGACATACCGATGCAACCGAAAACCTATTGAAATTTGCAGAAAACCTCAAAAGCACCAAAAAGGAATCCAAAATCGACACTTCTTGGAGAAAGCTTCCTTTGGAGGAACGCATCAATTGGGCTTTGGTAAAAGGTTTGGATCAGTATATCGAAACAGACGTGGAGGAAGCCCGATTGCATAGTAAGGAACCATTGGACGTCATCGAAAATGAGTTGATGAACAGCATGAAAAATGTTGGAGATTTGTTTGGAGCCGGGAAAATGTTCCTCCCACAAGTAGTCAAATCGGCTCGAGTGATGAAAAAAGCTGTTGCCTATTTAACGCCATTTATTGAAGCCTCCAAAACTAAAAAACGCGCCAATGCCGGTAAAATTTTACTCGCAACCGTCAAGGGTGATGTTCATGATATCGGGAAGAGCATTGTGAGTGTCGTGCTTTCTTGTAATGATTTTGAAATCATTGATTTGGGAGTCATGGTACCTGCGGATCAAATTATCGAAACGGCTCAACGCGAACAAGTAGACCTCATCGGACTCAGCGGATTGATAACCCCATCTTTGGATGAAATGGTTCATATAGCCAAAGAACTCAATCGACTGAATCTCGATATCCCTTTGCTGATTGGTGGTGCCACCACGAGCAAAGTACATACGGCGGTTAAAATTGCACCGGAATACAACGGATGTGTGGTTCATGTCCACGACGCTTCAAGAGCGGTACACATCGCAGGTAGTTTGCTGCAAAAATCCATACAAACCGAATTTAAAAAGAGTATTTCAGCCGAATATACTGAAATCAGAAATCATTATTTACATCAAACCAAACAGAAAAAACTACTTACACTCAACGAAGCAAGAAGAAATCGATTTCAAATTAATTGGCCCGATTCTCAAATTGAAGTACCCAAAACACTAGGTATTCACAGATTGGAATGGGATGTCAAAACGCTCCTGCCTTTTATAGATTGGACCCCATTTTTTCACAGTTGGAATGTATCGGGAACCTATCCAAAGCTTTTGGAAGACAGTCTTGCGGGTGCTGAAGCCCAAAAACTTTATCAAGATGCTATGTCCCATTTGAATCTCCTTGCAGCAGATCCTCATTGGAAAGCACAAGCGATATTCGGCTTATTCAAAGCCCAATCCTTACCCAATGACATCATTGAGATAGAAAAGAACAAATCGGAAAAGGTCAATTCTTATACGTTGCGTCAGCAATCATCTAAAGGAAATGAAAAACCAAACATGTCTTTATCCGATTTCATTGCACCAGTTGACAGTGGTATTCAAGATTACATCGGTGCCTTCTGTGTAACTACCGGTAACGGAATTGAAGAAAAAGCTCAAGAATACGGTATGCAAAACGACGATTACAACGCCATTCTCATCAAACTCGTCGCCGACCGATTGGCAGAGGCTGCTGCAGAATACCTGCATCATCTCGTGAGAAAAGAATATTGGGGTTATGCCCCACATGAAAAACCCGAATTGGAAACACTTCTTCAAGAAAACTACCAAGGAATCAGACCTGCGCCGGGTTATCCGGCTTGTCCGGACCATTCCGAAAAAATGCAAATTTGGAATCTATTGGCAGTTGAACGAGAAATCGGAGTATCACTTACTGAAAGTATGGCTATGTATCCTACTGCCAGCGTAGCCGGATATATGTTTGCCCATTCCGAAGCCAAATATTTTGGGATAGGTAAAATATCAGAAGAACAAGCCGAAGATTATGCCAAAAGAAAAGGCATTCCTTTGACAGAAGCCAAGAAATGGTTGCGTCCAAATTTACTAAAAGAATCATAGCAAATAATACTAAAAGCGTTAACCTTACACGCTACCCTTCATAATGAAAGTAACAGATCACATTCAAAAATCAAAAGGTAAAACACTTTTTTCATTTGAAATTTTGCCACCATTGAAAGGACAACACGTTCAAGAAATTTTCAAAGCCATAGATCCGCTGATGGATTTTAAGCCATCGTTTATAGACGTAACATACCACAGAGAGGAATTCTATTACAAGACCCATCCCAATGGTTTGTTGGAAAGAAAAGTAGTTCGCAAAAGACCTGGAACGGTAGGCATCTGTGCAGCGATTCAAAACAAGTACAAGATAGACGCCATTCCGCATGTTTTGTGTGGCGGATTTACCAAAGAAGACACTGAAAACATGTTGATTGATCTCAATTTTTTGGAAATTGACAATGTCATGGCATTGCGTGGCGATCCTACCAAGAGCGAAACTTATTTTATACCCAGTGAAAATGGACACCATTACGCCAGTCAATTGGTAGAACAAATTCAGCAATTGAATCAGGGAATCTATCAAGATGATTCGGTAGAAATCAAATCGAAAACTGATTTTTGCATTGGTGTGGCAGCTTATCCCGAAAAGCACAATGAAGCCCCAAGTTTTGACGAAGATCTTTTAAAACTAAAGGAGAAAGTGGCCAATGGAGCCGATTATATTGTGACGCAAATGTTTTTTGACAACCAAAAATATTTTGATTTTGTAGCCAAATGCCGCGCACATGATATTGACATTCCTATCATTCCGGGAATCAAACCTTTGACTACAACCAAGCAAATGAGTATTATTCCACAGCGATTTCACTTGGATTTACCCAATGATTTGATTAAAGAAATCCAGAAATGCACTTCCAACCAAGCTGTTCAAGAATTGGGTATTGCTTGGGCTACCCACCAAAGCAAAGAACTCCTTAAAAAAGGAGTTCCGGTGATTCATTATTATTCAATGGGCAATGGACTGAGTATTCAAAAGATTGCCAAGGAAGTGTATTGAAAAAGTTGAAATTAATTCAACTGAACAATCTGTTCTCTATCAGGTCCTACAGAAATATAGGTCATTTTTACCCCTAAATAATTTTCGATAAAGGCAATGTAATCCTGTAAAGTACTTGGAATTTCATTGGCACTTTTGATTTGGGTCAAATCTTTTTCCCATCCTTTTAATTCTGTATACACGGGTTCCACCAAGTCTTCATCAATAGAATAAGGAAAATGGGAAATCTCTTGACCTTTGTATTTATATGCAGTACAGACTTTTAGCGTTTCAAATCCTGAAAGCACATCGCCTTTCATCATGAGTAACTGAGTAACGCCATTCAATTGAACAGCATATTTTAGGGCAACCAAATCCAACCAACCGCAACGTCTTTTGCGTCCGGTAGTAGAACCGTATTCATTCCCGACTTGGGCAATTTTCTCCCCAATTTCATCAAACAATTCAGTTGGAAAAGGTCCCGAACCAACACGAGTCGTATAGGCTTTCATAATTCCGTATACTTCGCCAATTTGGTTTGGTGGCACACCCAATCCGGTACAAGCACCTGCAGCAGATGTATTGGAAGAAGTAACAAAAGGATACGTCCCAAAGTCAATATCCAACAAAGTACCTTGAGCACCTTCTGCTAATATTTTCTTTCCATCTGATAGGGCTTTATGAATATAAGCTACACTATCAATCAATTGGAATTTTCGCAAAGTTTCAATCCCTTCAAAAAAGGCAACTTCCAGTTCTTGTATATCATAATCCAATTGGACCTCATAGTGCGAAATCATTTTCAAATGTTTCTCGGCTAATGCTCTATATTTTTCCTCCCAATTCGGAAGTTCGATATCTCCCACTCTCAAGCCGTTTCTTCCAGTCTTATCCATATACGCAGGACCAATTCCTTTCAAAGTCGAACCAATTTTAGCTTTACCTTTACTTGCTTCACTGGCTGCATCCAACAATCTATGAGTAGGCAGGATCAAATGTGCATTTCGGGAAATGACCATTCTTTCAGTAAGAGCAAGATTAAAGGGTTTTAAATTTTCAATTTCCTTTTTAAAAATCACCGGATCAATGACGACTCCATTTCCAATGATATTAACTGCATTTTCATGAAATATTCCGGAAGGAATGGTATGTAAAACATGTTTGTGTCCATTGAATACTAAAGTATGACCAGCATTTGGTCCACCTTGAAATCGAGCAATAATGTCATGTTGAGCTGTAAATATATCTACAATTTTTCCTTTTCCTTCATCTCCCCATTGAAGACCTAACAATAAATTAACTTTTGGCATTTTATTTAGATTTTTTACCGTAGAATAAAAGTGAATGTTTGTGAATTTTGACATTAAAAACCTGTTCGATAGTTTTTTTGATCGTCTCAATTCTAGGATCGCAAAACTCAATAACTTCGTTTGTATCCTCTATGATTAAATGGTCGTGTTGTTTATCAAAATAAGATTTTTCAAAATACGACTGGCTCTTTCCAAATTGATGTTTTCGAACCAATCCGCATTCTTGCAACAATTCAATGGTATTGTACAAAGTAGCTTTACTAACCCGATAATTTTTACTGGTCATTACTGCAAATAAAGTATCAATATCAAAGTGATCCTGATGCAGATAAATCTCCTGCAATATAGCATAACGCTCAGGTGTTTTTCGATGTTTGTGGGTTTCTAAATAATCAGTAAAAACCTTTTCAACAATCTCATAATCTTTAAGTTTGGACATAATCGGCTTCTAGTTAGTTTTACTAATATTTTTAAAAATTATGATTTTAAAAATCTCAATAATTATAAAAAGATTAGTTTGACAAAAATAGGAAAGTTCACACTTGTTTGAATTAGCATACCCAGAAAAGTATTCAAAAGTTATGCACAATTCGATGTGAAATGGGTAAAATATGGGCGTTATTTATTCTTTTCTCGTTCCACTTTCATAACCCCATCAATTTTTTTGAGATTATCAATCATCTCATTCAATTGAGAATTATTTTTCACGCTAACTCTGATATGACCTTCAAAATAACCGTCTTCGCTGTCAATATTAATTCGTTGAATATTGACATTCATCGTGTTGGATATCACCAAAGTAACATTATTGACAATCCCAACATTGTCTATACCGCTTACATTAATATTGACTTTAAATTCTCTTTGGGTAGAATCAATCCATTTGGCCTTCATGATTCGATAGCCGTACTTGGCTCTCATATCAACAGCATTGGGACAATCTTCTTTGTGAATTTTAATTCCTTCATTGATGGTTATAAAACCAAATACTTTATCTCCTGGAATGGGATTACAACATTTGGCCATAGAATATTGCAAGGTTTCTTCATCTTTACCAAATACAATCAAATCGTATTTATTGGTAATTTCATC
Organism: Flavobacteriia bacterium; assembly: GCA_011391075.1. Taxonomy (GTDB): domain Bacteria; phylum Bacteroidota; class Bacteroidia; order Flavobacteriales; family Flavobacteriaceae. The sequence continues at coordinate 5,488 of JAABRF010000022.1, forward strand.
CTCATCAATGACGTAGGTTGATTTGGAACGTTTAATTCCTTTTTTAAATAGAGATACTAATGCATTGCTTTGTTGATTGGCAAACTCTCTTAATTCGGGATTCGAAATAGAACCATTTCCAACTCTGAAAAATAAATCCAAACTGGTTCTCAACTTAAAATAATTGACCAAGTCATTGACCATTTTCTCATTGAAATTGAGTTTTAAGGATTTGAGTTTGCGTTGCAACAACTCTTTACCTTCTTCACCCATTTTCTTTTCATCCTCTTTCAGAGAATTTTTAATTTTGGTACGGGCTCTAGATGTAACGGCATAATCCAACCACTGCAACTTGGGTTTTTGGTTGGCTGAAGTAATGATTTCTACCTGATCTCCACTGTTTAATTCGCGAGATAAGGGAACTAATTTCCCATTAATTTTGGCACCTCTACAATGAAAACCTACTTCGGTATGAACGGCAAAAGCAAAATCAATAGCAGTGGAACCTTTGGGTAAATTCTTGATTTGACCATTTGGAGTAAAAGTGTAAATCTCTTTAGAATAGAGGTTTAAGCGTACATTTTCCACAAAATCCATAGCGTTGGCCTCCGTATTCTCCAATACGTCCTTGAGTTTGTTGAGCCAACTTTCAATCGTGGATTCACGTTCTTCACCTTGTTTGTATTTGTAATGCGCTGCATAGCCTTTTTCTGCAATTTCATGCATCCGCTCCGACCTGATTTGCACTTCTACCCAATGGCCTTTGGGTCCCATAACAGTTGTATGCAAAGCTTCGTAACCGGTAGATTTGGTTTGGGTCATCCAATCTCTCAACCGGATAGGATTAGGTGTAAAGTGATCGGTTACAATAGAATAAATCTTCCAAGCATCGTGCTTTTCATCTTTACTTTTGGGTTTGAATATGATTCGAATGGCAAATTTGTCATATACCTCATCAAAATCAACTCCTTGGGACATCATTTTTTTGCGAATGGAAAAAATTGATTTTGGCCTTCCTTTGATTTCAAATTCCATTCCTTCAGCGTTCAAGGAATCATATAATACTTTTGAAAATTCAGCGATGTATTGATCTCTTTCGATTTTTGATTCATTGATTTTATTGAGAATATCAAAATAAACATCGGGTTCTGTATATTTCAATCCCAAATCTTCCAATTCGGTTTTGATGGTATAAAGCCCCAATCTATGCGCTAAAGGAGCATAAATAAACAACGTTTCCGAAGCAATACGCGCTTGCTTATCGATAGGCATATGCTCTAACGTTTGCATGTTGTGATAACGATCGGCTATTTTAATCAGAATTACCCGAACATCATCATTCAAAGTCAAAAGCATCTTCCTATAATTCTCGGCTTGAATGGAAACTGTTTCTTTATTGAGATTGGAAATTTTGGTCAAACCATCTACAATGTGTGCAATTTTAACCCCAAATTCATTTTCAACATATTCTAAAGTAAACTGAGTATCTTCAACTACATCATGTAAAAGAGCTGCAACTATGGAAGTTGCACCTAAACCAATATCATTGGCAACAATTTTTGCAACAGCAATAGGATGATATACATAGGGTTCGCCCGATTTACGTCTCTGATCTTTATGAGCTTCAACTGCCAGATCAAATGCTTTGCGTATCAATTTTTTATCTTCATCAGACAACTCTTGATACGAACCTTTGAGCATATCTTTATAGCGACGAGCTAATTCTTTGGTTTCTTCTTCTATGTTGATTTGATAAGTCATTGGGTAAAAATAAAGAAAAAAAATTGATATAAAAATATGTTTCCTATAAAAAATAATTATCCATTAAACCTTTTTACTTTTACAACGTCTTAGCCAAATATTTTTTATGGAAATGGACGAACGACTATTAGTAGCTCAATTACAAGATTCACGCACTTTGGATGCTGCCTTCAAAATTCTGATGGCTGAATATAAAGAACGTTTGTATTGGCATATTAGGAAAATCGTTCTCAACCATGACGACACAGATGACATTTTACAAGACACATTTATCAAAGTATATAGAAATATTGGCAATTTTAAAGGAGAGAGCAAACTTTATTCTTGGATGTATCGTATCGCTACAAATGAAAGCATTACATTCCTTACAAAAAGATCGAGAGAAATGAAGATAGATAGTGAAGCTTTGCATTCACATATGGTAAACAATCTCACCAGTGATGTGTATTTTGACGGAGATGAAATCCAATTAAAACTACAGAAAGCCATTGCATTATTACCACAAAAACAGCAACTTGTATTTAATATGCGCTATTTTGACGAGATTAAATATGAAGAAATGTCTGAGATATTAGAAACCTCTGTGGGAGCGCTTAAAGCCAGCTATCATCATGCCACAAAAAAAATAGAAGATTATTTAACTAAAGATTAAACTAAGTACCCAAAAAAAAGTCAAATCGACATGTCAAACGAGGAAAAAAAATATAACACACCATTATTGGATCAATTGATAGATAAAAAATCAGGATTTTCAATTCCCGAAGATTATTTTGAAAATGTTGAAAGTTCTATTTTACTGCATATAAAAAAATCAGAATTGGCTTCAAATCCTTTCAATACTCCACAAAATTATTTTGAAAATGTTGATTCTAGAGTATTTGCTCAAATAAAAGATACTAAATCAAATACCATTTTTACTTTAAACCGTTTTTGGATTCCAATTTCCATTGCTGCGATGCTAATTCTAAATATTGGTATTTTTACTTTCCAAAAACAAGAACAATCATTTGAAATGGCAGATATGGAAAATTGGTTAGAAAATGGCACTGTAAATCTGAACACATATGAAATTGCTTCCGTATACGAGGAGGAATTAGAGAACATCGACCTCACCGATTTTATAGAAACAGAAGAAATTGAAGATTATTTATACAATGATATGAATGAAATACTTTATTATGAATAAAACACTTGTACCCATGAAAAAAATCATACTCACAACAATCATTATAATGAGTTTTAGCAACTTATTTGCACAAAAATTTGAAAAAGTAAAAGCACTCAAAACAGCTTTTATTACTGATCGCTTAGACTTGTCTTCTGATGAGGCGGAAAAATTTTGGCCGGTTTACAATCAGTATGAAAAAGAGTTACACCAACTGCAAGTAGTGGAACGCATGGCCATTTTAGACCAAATAGCAGAGAAAGGTGGTGTTTCTAAAATGACCGAAAAAGAATCTGCTGATTTGTTACAAAAGATTTTGGATCTCAATGAAAAAATAAATTTAAAAGAAAAGAACAAATATTTAGCACTCAAAAAAGTTATTTCATCTCAAAAAATTTTAAAACTCATTAAGGTTGAGGAATCTTTTAAAAGAGAACTATTCAAATTACTTCAAGAACAAAGAAATAAAAAAGATTAGGTTTTGTGATTATAAAAAAATGAGGATACTAAAATATCCTCATTTTTTTTTATTCATTTATTAAATTATCAATTAGCTTTCTAGTTTTTCCAGTATCCCAATCTGCTCTGGAAGCTTCAATGACAATCTCACCTTTCTTATCCACTAAAAAAGTTTTGGGAATTGTACTAGTTTCAAACTGAGGTGGATTGGAAGATAATTGATTATAAATAGGCATAGTGAAGCCTTTCTCTTTCATAAAAGGGATAACTTTTTGAGGTGCATCGGTTGTAACCAATACAAATATTATTTTATCTCCATAATCTTTGTATAATGACTCTAAACTAGGCATTTCTGCCACACAAGGAGTACACCATGTTGCCCAAAAATTGACAATTACAACCTTTCCTTTAGCTTGATTAAAATCCATATCAGGCACATTAATACCCTGTAATTGCCAATCATAGGTACTTAATTTTGCTCTTTCAGAAACTTTTTCAACGGACGGTGAAAAAGACAGCATTCTCAAAAAATATACTCTGGTTTTGGGATATATTATAAGTGCCAATAAAACAATGTAAAAAATATTGCTAATTAGTTTTTTATTGAATGTCATATTATATGTTTTAAGTGGTAAAAATAGTAAAAACAAAAACTCTTTCTGTAATAATAATTGCCTTTTCAATTTCAAAATGTCAATATAAATTTCTTACTTTTACTTCTTTGGCATTTTTATAATGTAATTTAGTATAACTTATTTAAATTCAATAACTTTACTCGACATGTTATCAAACAAAAAATTCGGTTTAAGTATTCTTACAGCTTTACTCTTGTTAATTCCTTCAAATATTTTTGCTTTTCCTACATTAGCGGTACCTAGTTTAGTTGGAATTCGTTTAGAGTTTATCATTTTTGCTCTGACTTTAATTGGTGTTGCCTTATTTCACAACAAAACCATGTATGTGGCTTTAACTGGATTGTCTGCACTTCTTATTTTAAAGCTTGTTTTTGATTCAGATTTTTCTTTAATTGAACATGTTATAGGTGGTCACGGGCATGAAGGGGAATGGCGCGTCTTATTGAATTTATTAGGACTGTTATTAGGATTTGCCATTTTAGCCAAATATTTTGAAGAATCGGGTGTACCAGAATGGTTGCCTAAAATATTACCGGACGATTGGAAAGGTGGTTTGGTGTTACTTTTTATTATCATGATATTGTCTTCATTTCTAGATAATATAGCTGCAGCCATGATTGGAGGAACTATTGCAATGGTAGTATATCGAGGTAAAGTGCATATGGGTTTTCTAGCTGCTATTGTAGCTGCTAGTAATGCAGGTGGAGCCGGTTCTGTAGTGGGTGATACTACAACTACTTTAATGTGGATTGACGGGGTTAGCCCATTGGATGTTACCCATGCATTTATAGCTTCAATAGCTGCATTTGTCATCTTTGGAACTGTTGGAGCCATTCAACAGGACCGATACAATCCTATACAAAAAGATCCTGCAGCCAATTTAAAAGTTGATTTCATCAAAATTGGCATTGTATTTTTCATCTTATTTTCTGCAATCTTCACAAATTATTTTTATGATTTTCCAGCTTTGGGAGTGTGGGTAGCCATTATAATTAGTAGTATTATCAGAAAGGCTCCATGGCATGAACTTAAAAATTCTTTTCAAGGAACTATCTTTTTGATGGCGCTAGTTACCTCGGCATCGTTAATGCCAGTAAATGAATTACCAGCTGCTTCATGGCAATCAGCATTTTCGTTAGGATTTATCTCAGCTGTTTTTGACAACATTCCATTGACAAAATTGTGTTTGGAGCAAGGTGGATATGATTGGGGTATTTTGGCATATGCAGTTGGATTTGGTGGATCTATGTTGTGGTTTGGTTCATCAGCAGGTGTGGCTTTATCCAATATGTATCCTGAAGCCAAATCTGTAACTAAATATGTAAAAAGTGGATGGCATGTAACGGTTGCTTATATAGTTGGATTCTTTGTCATGTTGGCAGTTGTGGGTTGGAATCCACATGCTCCACATAAAAATGTGAAAGAACAAAGTAGTGTTACAGTTTCTGAACAACATCCAATCAGTGATGTAATTCAACCGGAATAAATAAAAATATAAAACATTTTTTCAAAGGGTATAAGATTAAATTTCTTATATCCTTTTTTTATTGATTAAGAATACAATTAAAATAATAAAAGTGTTTTAACATCGTATGATGTTAGCAATACTAATATAATAGAGTTAATGATATGTATATCCAAAAAAATAGGCTGAATAAATTCAGCCTATTATATAATGTATTAGAAAACTATTCTTCTACAGATTCAGATTGAGGTTCAACAGATGGTTTTTCTGTCTTTGCATCAGTTTTTTTACGACGACTTCTTCTGGTTGTTGATTTTTTCTCTTTACCTGAAGTATAAACTGTGTTATAATCTACAAATTCAATCATGGCCATATCCGCAGCATCTCCCAAACGATTACCCAATTTGATAATTCTCAAGTAGCCTCCTGGTCTGTCAGCCACTTTAACAGAAATATCTTTAAACAATTCGGCAACAGCATATTTATTATTCAAATATTGAAATACAACACGACGATTGTGTGTAGTATCAGATTTGGATTTTGTAATTAAAGGCTCCAAATACACTCTTAAAGCTTTTGCTTTAGCCAATGTAGTATTGATTCGTTTGTGTTCAATCAATGAAATGGACATATTGGCAAGCATAGCATCTCTGTGAGAAGCTTGTCTACCTAAGTGATTTATTTTTTTTCCGTGTCTCATGGTTATATGATCATTATTACCACTTTGTAGTGGATTTTAAATTCAAATTAATCTTTATCTAATCTATATTTGGTTAAATCCATCCCAAAGTTTAAGTTTTTAGAATCTACTAATTCTGTCAACTCTGTTAATGATTTTTTACCAAAATTTCTAAACTTCATCAAATCACTTTTGTGATAAGAAACTAAATCACCAAGGGTTTCAACTTCAGCTGCTTTTAAGCAATTTAATGCTCTAACAGATAAATCCATATCAACCAACTTGGTTTTCAACAACTGACGCATATGTAATGATTCCTCATCATAGGTTTCAGTTTGAGCAATTTCATCAGCTTCCATCGTAATGCGTTCATCAGAGAACAACATAAAATGTTGAATCAAAATTTTAGCAGCTTCGGTTAAAGCATCTTGAGGATTGATAGAACCGTCGGTCTTAATATCTAAAACTAACTTTTCGTAGTCTGTTTTTTGTTCAACACGGTGGTTTAAGATTTCGTATTTAACCAATTTGATAGGTGTAAAGGTAGCATCAGTAAAGATGGTTCCCAAAGGCATTCCTGATCTTTTATTTTCTTCAGCTGGTACGAAACCTCTTCCTTTTTCAATAGATAATTCGATATGGATTTTAACATTTTTATCCATATTACAAATTACTAAATCTGGATTGAGTACTTCAAATCCAGAGATGAAAGATTGGAAATCTCCTGCTTTCAATTGATCCTTTTTAGAAATAACAATATTTACCATTTCATTTTCAATATCATCAATTTGTCTTTTAAAACGAATTTGTTTTAAATTCAAGATGATATCTACAACATCTTCAACAACTCCGGGAATTGTAGAAAACTCATGTTCAACGCCTTCAAATCGAACCGAAGTGATAGCAAAACCTTCCAAAGAGGACAATAAAACTCTCCTCAATGCATTACCCACAGTCAATCCGAAACCAGGTTCCAAAGGTCTGAATTCAAATTTGCCTTCAAACTTATTGGATTCCAGTTTAACAACTGTATCGGGTTTTTGAAAATTTAATATAGCCATAACGGTTTGTTTTTCTTTATTATTTAGAATACAACTCTACGATGAATTGTTCGTTGATTTTTTCAGGAATTTGAATTCTTTCTGGTACTTTCACAAAAGTTCCTTCTTTTTTCTCATCATTCCAAGTCATCCAATCGTAAACACTTCTATTGTTGGATATTGAATTTACAATTACATCAAGAGATTTTGATTTTTCACGAACTCCTACTACTTCACCTTCATTTAAAATGTAAGAAGGAATGTTTAAGACATTTCCATTTACAGTGATGTGTCTGTGAGAAACCAACTGACGAGCTGCGCTTCTAGTTGGAGCAATTCCCATTCTGTATACTACATTATCCAAACGAGATTCACAAAGTTGCAATAAGATTTCACCAGTGATTCCACTTTTGCGTTGTGCTTTTTCAAAAAGATTACGGAATTGTTTCTCAAGAATACCATAGGTATACTTGGCTTTTTGTTTTTCTTTTAACTGAATTGCATATTCAGATTTTTTACCGTGTTTTTTGGAATTACCATGTTGTCCAGGAGGATAGTTTTTTCTTTCAAAACTTTTGTCTGGTCCAAAGATAGGTTCACCAAATTTTCTAGCGATTTTGGTTTTCGCGCCAATGTATCTAGCCATAATAGTGGTTTAAGGTAGTAACGATTATGAATTCAGGTCTAGTAATATCCTTCGATAATCAATGAGTTACTACAAGTTAATAAATATAATTATACTCTTCTACGTTTTGGTGGACGACATCCATTGTGTGGCAATGGAGTAACATCAATAATTTCAGTAATCTCAACACCTGTATTGTGTAAAGCTCTCATAGCAGATTCTCTACCATTTCCTGGGCCTTTTACAAATGCTTTTACTTTTCTCAAACCAAAGTCAAATGCAACTTTACCACAATCTTCTGCAGCAACTTGGGCAGCATAAGGAGTATTCTTTTTAGAACCCTTAAAACCCATCTTACCAGCTGAAGACCAAGCTACAACTTCACCATTTTTATTGGTTAAGGAGATGATAATATTGTTAAATGATGCGTGAATATGAGCTTCACCAATCGCATCAACATGCACTTTGCGTTTTTTAGTTACGGTTTTTTTTGCCATCCTTAAAAATTATTTAGTTGCTATTTTTTTGTTAGCAACAGTTTTACGTTTACCTTTTCTGGTTCTTGAGTTGTTTTTAGTTTGTTGACCACGTAAGGGCAAACCACTTCTGTGACGTATGCCACGGTAACAACCGATATCCATCAAACGTTTGATGTCCATACGGACTTCAGAACGTAATTCACCTTCGATGGTATATTGACCAACTTGCTCACGAACATGAGCTATTTGATCATCATTCCAATCGGATACTTTGATGTTCTCATCTACTTTAGCATTCGCCAAAATTTCTTGAGCACGGCTTCTGCCGATGCCAAAAATGTAAGTTAATGCAATGACTCCTCTTTTATTATTAGGAATATCAATACCTGCTATTCTTGCCATAATTATCCTTGTCTTTGTTTGTTTCTTGGAGTTTGTTTGTTGATTACGTATAATCTTCCTTTACGACGAACTATCACATCGTCGGCTGATCTTTTCTTAATTGAAGCTCTAACTTTCATTCGTTTGCTTTGTTATTAATATCTATATGTAATTCTTGCTTTGGATAAGTCATATGGACTCATCTCTAATTTTACTTTATCTCCCGGTAGTAATTTAATGTAATGCATTCTCATTTTACCGGAAATATGAGCGGTAACTACGTGACCATTTTCCAATTCAACTCTGAACATGGCATTGGATAATGCTTCAGTGATAGATCCGTCTTGTTCGATTGCTGATTGCTTAGCCATATTATAATTACTATTTTGCTCGTCTAGTTGTACTTGATTTCATCAAACCATCATAATGGTGGTTTAACAAATAAGCGTTGATTTGTTGAATGGTATCGATTGCTACCCCCACCATGATTATCAAGGATGTACCTCCGTAAAACATAGCCCAATTTTGTTGGATTCCCATTTTATAAGCTAGAGCTGGAAAAACAGCTAGTAATACAAGAAAAATAGAACCTGGTAAAGTGATACGAGATAAGATTGTATCCATATGCTCAGCTGTATCATGCCCTGGTTTTACTCCAGGTATAAATCCATTTCCTCTTTTCAAATCATCAGCCATCTTATTTGTAGGAATTGTTATAGCTGTATAAAAATAGCTGAAGATAATAATCATCACCCCAAATAATACATTATACCAAAATCCGAACATGTTTTGAAATTGTATTCCAATAGATTGAATAAATTCATTTTGAGATTGAGCCATTAATCCGGGAACAAACATTAATGCTTGCGCAAAAATGATAGGCATTACACCAGAAGCGTTTAATCTCAAAGGAATATAATCACGGGCACTACCTACAGTCTTGATAGCACCTACAACAGTTCTTTTGGCATATTGAACGGATATACGTCTTACGGCAGTTACTAAATAAATAGAAGCTACGATTACAGCAAACCATAAAACAATTTCTAATAAAATCATGATAAAAGCACCGTTACCTGCACTTTGTCTAGAAGTAACCTCATTTAAAAAGGCACTGGGAAAACGAGCAATGATACCCACCATAATCAATAAAGAAATACCGTTTCCAATACCCTTATCAGTAATTTTTTCACCTAACCACATTGCAAAAATAGATCCGGTCATCAATAAAATCATTGAAGAAAAGAAAAAGGTTCCGCCGTGTCCCATCATGAATGCGCTTTCAGGAATCCCAATTCTGCCTAGGTTGGAAATATATGCAGGTCCTTGAACCAATGTAATTAGTATAGTCAACCAACGTGTGATTTGATTTTTCTTATTTCTACCACTTTCACCCTCTTTATCCAACTTTTGCAAGTAAGGAACTGCAAGTCCCATTAATTGGACAACAATAGAGGCAGAGATATAAGGCATTACACCAAGTGCCATGATAGATGCGCTTGAAAAAGCTCCACCAGTGAATGCATTAATGATACCTAATAAACCACCTTGCGTGTTGGAATCAGCACCTAATTGAGATTCATCAATACCAGGAAGTGCTACTTGAGCCATAAAACGGTATACCGCCATAAAAGCTAAAGTAAGAATGAGCTTATTTCTAAGCTCTTCAATTTTCCAAATATTTTTAATGGTTGTAATGAATTTATTCATAAGTCTAGTTTAATTCTTGAACAGTACCACCCACTTTTTCAATTGCTTCTTTGGCAGAGGCAGTAAATTTGTGTGCAAATACGTTAAGTTTAGCCTTTAGCTCCCCTCTTCCCAATATTTTGATAAGGTCGTTTTTGTGAGCTATTCCATTTGCCATCAATACTTCCATATCGATAGTATCAGAAACTTTACCATTATCAACTAGGGTTTGTAAAGTATCAATATTTACTCCTAAATACTCAACTCTGTTGATGTTTTTGAATCCAAATTTAGGTAAACGTCTTTGCAAAGGCATTTGACCTCCTTCAAATCCAATCTTTTTGGAATAACCTGAACGAGATTTAGCTCCTTTATGTCCTTTGGTTGCAGTTCCACCTTTTCCAGATCCAGAACCTCTACCAATACGTTTACTTGAATGTGTTGAACCTTTTGCAGGTGTAAGATTATTTAATTCCATCTATTTATGTATTAAATTTCCGTTACAGAAACTAAATGTTTTACTTTATTAACCATTCCTAAAATTGAGGGAGTTGCATCATGTTCTACTTGATGATTAATTTTTCTCAATCCTAAAGACTCCATAACCTTTTTTTGGTTGGCTGGTCTTTTGATGGTACTCCTAACTTGTTTTATTAATAACTTAGCCATTGCTTATAAATTTATCCTTTAAAAAGTTTATCTAATGAAATACCACGTTCTTGCGCAATCATCTCAGGGCTTCTCAATTGTAACAAAGCATCAAGAGTTGCTTTAACTACATTATGTGGATTTGAAGAACCTTGCGATTTTGAAAGTACATTGTGTACACCAACTGATTCCAATACCGCACGTACAGCACCACCAGCGATAACTCCAGTACCCGAAGATGCAGGTTTTAAGAAAACTTTAGCACCTCCAAATTTACCTTTTTGTTCGTGTGGAACAGTTTGGTTTGCAATTGGGATACGTACCAAATTCTTTTTACCTGCTTCGATAGCTTTGGCAATAGCTGTAGAAACGTCATTGGATTTACCCAATCCGTGTCCTACTACTCCATTTCCATCTCCAACTACAACGATAGCTGAAAAACCGAAAGCTCTACCTCCTTTGGTAACCTTAGTAACTCTTTGAACTCCCACCAAATGGTCTTTTAATTCCAAGCCACTTGGTTTTACTCTTTCAACGTTATTATATTTTTGAAACATAATTATATTCTTAAAATTTTAAACCACCTTCTCTTGCAGCGTCTGCTAATGCTTTTACTCTACCATGATACAAATAACCGTTTCTATCAAAAGCACAGTCACTAATTCCAACTTTAGAGGCTTTTTCTGCGATACTCTTCCCAACAGCAGTTGCCATTGAAACTTTGTTTCCATTAAAAGACTTAAAGTCACTTTCTCTTGAAGATGCAAAAGCAAGTGTTTTACCTGTTACATCATCTACCAATTGAGCATAGATTTCTTTATTGCTTCTATAGACACTCAATCTTGGTTTTTCGGCAGTTCCATTCACAATTTTGCGAATTCTCTGCTTAATTCTAATTCTTCTTTCTAATTTAGTTAATCCCATAATACTATACTAATTAGGCTGTTTTACCTGCTTTTCTTCTTAATACTTCTCCTACGAATTTAACACCTTTTCCTTTGTAAGGTTCTGGTCTTCTGTAATCTCTAATTTTAGCGGTTACTTGTCCTAGTAATTGCTTATCGTAAGATGTTAATTTAATAATCGGATTCTTCCCTTTTTCGTTCACTGTTTCTACCTGAACTTCAGGACAGATTTCAATGGCTATATTGTGAGAATATCCTAGTGATAATTCCAATCTTTGACCTTGGTTTGATGCTCTGTATCCAACCCCAACCAATTCTAATTGTTTAGTAAAACCGTTGGTAACACCTTCAATCATATTATTGATTAATGCTCTGTAAAGCCCGTGTTTAGCTCTAGTTACTTTATCATCTGCAGCACGAGATACGGTTAACACACCATCTTCTATTTTAACTTCAACTTCGCTGAAATCTTGAGTTAATTTACCTAATTTTCCAGAAACAGTAATTAAATTATCTTTTAATTCAACTGTAGCAGCACTAGGAATTGTAATCGGATTTTTACCTATTCTTGACATTTCTCTAAAATTCAGTTATTAATATATATAGCATAAAACCTCACCACCAACATTATCTTTTTTGGCTTGTTTTCCGGTCATTACTCCATGAGAAGTAGAGATGATAGCTACACCTAAACCATTTAAAATACGTGGCATTTCAGTTGAACTAACATATTTTCTCAAACCAGGTGTACTAACTCTTTGTAATTTTTTGATTACTGAAGTATTCGTTATTTTGTTATACTTCAAAGCTATTTTGATACTACCTTGTTTTTGGTCATCAATAAATTTGTAGCTTAAAATGTAGCCTTGGTCAAAAAGAATCTTAGTGATTTCTTTTTTGATGTTGGAGGCCGGTATTTCAACTACTCTATGTCCGGCGTGCAATGCATTTCTAAGTCTAGTTAGATAATCTGCTATTGGATCTGTATTCATTTATAAATTCTTATTTGTTATAATATAGGATAAATGTAGTTCCCTAAGGTAATTTAATAGGGCTTTCATTCGGTTCTAAAATTAATGGATTACCAACTAGCTTTTCTTACGCCAGGAATTAATCCTTTGTTTGCCATTTCTCTAAAAGTAACACGAGAAATTCCGAAGGTTCTCATATATCCTTTTGGTCTTCCGGTTATTTTACAACGATTGTGTAACCTTACCGGAGAGGCGTTTTTAGGTAGTTCTTGCAAACCAGCATAATCACCAGCTTCCAATAATGCTTTGCGTTTTGCAGCATATTTTTGTACCAATTTATTTCTTTTAACCTCACGGGCTTTCATTGATTCTTTTGCCATAATACTATTACTTTTTAAAAGGTAAACCTAAGGATTTTAGTAAAGATAACGCTTCTTTATCGGTAGTGGCCGAAGTGACAAAAGTGACATCCATACCATTGATTTTGTTAACTTTATCAATATTGATTTCAGGGAAAATAATTTGTTCTTTAACACCCATATTATAATTTCCTCTTCCATCAAATGATGTAGTGCTGATGCCATCAAAATCACGAACACGTGGTAAAGAAACAGTAACAAATCTATCTAAAAATTCATACATCTTGTTACCTCTTAATGTTACCATTGTTCCAATGGGCACACCTTTACGAAGTTTGAATGATGCAACGTCTTTTTTAGAAATTGTCACAACAGATTTTTGTCCAGTAATCATGGTTAATTCTTCTACTGCATATTCGATTAATTTTTTATCGGCAGTAGCAGCACCAACTCCCTTACTAACTACAATTTTTTGTAGTCTTGGAACTTGCATTACACTTTTATAACCAAATTCTTGAAATAGTTCTTTGACTATTCTGTCTTGGTATTCTTGTTTTAATCTTGGAATATAACTCATCTTTATATCGCTTTGTCAGATTTTTTTGAAAATCTAATTTTTTTACCGTTTTCTTCTCTGTAACCTACTCGCACAGGTTTTCCATTTTCAACAATCATAAGATTGGAAATATGTAAAGGGGCTTCCATCTTTTCGATTCCACCTTGAGGACTTTGTGCGCTTGGTTTTTTATGTTTGGAAACCATGTTAACACCTTCAACTACAGCTTGACTTTTTTCAACAATAACTTTAAGGACTTTTCCCTTTTGGCCTTTGTTTTCTCCAGACATTACCTGTACGTTGTCACCGGATTTAATTTTAAATTTTGTCATTTGTTTATTACTATTATAGTACCTCTGGGGCCAGTGATACAATCTTCATAAATTTCTTATCTCTTAATTCTCTTGCAACAGGACCAAATACACGTGTTCCTTTCATTTCACCTGAATTGTTATCTAAAATAACACAAGCATTATCATCAAAACGTATATAAGAACCATCTTTTCTTCTCACTTCCTTTACTGTTCTAACTACAACAGCTTTGGCAACTTGACCTTTTTTGACAATACCATTGGGAGTAGCATCTTTAATGGCCACAACAATTTTGTCGCCTAATGAAGCATATCTTTTTTTAGTACCACCTAACACTCTGATAACGAGAACTTCTTTGGCTCCTGTATTATCGGCTACTTTTAATCTAGATTCTTGTTGTAACATGACTATTTAGCTCTTTCTATGATTTCTACTAATCTCCATCTTTTGGATTTACTCATTGGACGAGTTTCCATAATACGTACTTTATCACCCTCTTGGCAATCATTTTTTTCGTCATGAACCACATATTTTTTAGTGTTCAATACGAATTTACCGTACATTGGGTGTTTCATTCTTTTTACTTCAGAAACAACGATAGATTTATCCATTTTGTTACTGGATACGATCCCGATACGCTCTTTTCTTAAATTTCTATCTGACATCTTACTTGCTTTTATGAATTGTGTAATTCTCTGTTTGACAACTCAGTTGCTATTCTTGCAATGGTTTTTCTCAAAACTCTAATTTGCATAGGATTCTCTAATGCAGAAACGGTATGAGAAATTTTTAATTCGGAAAATTCCTTTCTTAAACTTGCCAATTTCTCATTCAAATCAGCTACTGATAAATCTCTTATATCTGAATTTTTCATTTTTAAACTCCTATTTATGCATTATAATCAAAATCGTTTGACACGACAAACTTGGTTTTCACAGGTAACTTTTGAGCTGCTAAACGCAATGCTTCTTTAGCAACTTCTAATGGCACTCCACCTACCTCGAATAAAATACGTCCGGGTTTGATAACAGCTACAAAATATTCTGGAGCTCCTTTACCTTTACCCATACGAACCTCTAGAGGTTTCTTAGTTATAGGTTTATCTGGAAATATTTTAATCCACAATTGACCTTGTCTTTTCATATAACGGGTTGCAGCTACACGGGCAGCTTCAATCTGACGTGAAGTCAAAAGATCTTGATCCATTGATTTTATTCCGAAAGCACCATTTGATAATCGGTGTCCTCTTTGTGAAATACCTTGTAAAGAACCTTTTCCTTTCTGAACTTTACGAAATTTAACTCTCTTAGGTTGTAACATTTTGCTTTAATTTTTAAAAAGGTTATTATCTTCTGCGTGGTCCTCTACCTTTTTTATTATTATCTCTTGATTTGGTCTCCGATTTAACGCTCATACCTACTAGAGGAGAAAGATCTCTCTTTCCGTAGATTTCGCCTTTCATAATCCAAACTTTAATTCCTATTCTACCGTAAGTTGTATGCGCTTCAACAAGTGCATAATCGATATCAGCTCTAAAAGTTGATAAAGGAATACGTCCTTCTTTAAAGTTTTCAGAACGAGCCATTTCAGCACCTCCCAAACGGCCTGAAATTTGAACTTTGATACCTTCAGCATTCATTCTCATTGTACTAGCCATTGCCATTTTGATAGCTCTTTTAAAAGAGATACGGTTTTCAATTTGACTGGCGATATTGGCACCTACTAATTTAGCATCCAATTCCGGACGTTTGATTTCAAAAATATTGATTTGAATATCTTTTCCGGTAATTTTCTTCAACTCTTCTTTAAGTAAGTCAACTTCTTGTCCTCCTTTACCGATGATTATACCAGGTCTAGCAGTAGTAATTGTTATGGTTACGATTTTTAGCGTACGTTCAATAATAACCTGAGAAACACTAGCTTTTGCCAAACGGGTAAAAACGTATTTTCTGATTTTATCGTCTTCGGCAATTTTATCACCATAGTTATCACCACCATACCAGTTGGATTCCCAGCCTCTGATAATTCCTAATCTGTTACCTATTGGATTTGTCTTTTGTCCCATGACCTACTAATTATTTACTTACATTTTTAGTCCCTAAAATCACAGTAACGTGATTAGAACGTTTTCTAATTCTGTGTGCACGTCCTTGTGGAGCAGGTGATATTCTTTTTAACATACTACCACCGTCAACAAATACTTTGCTTACATATAAACCTGCATCTTCTATATTGCTATCTTTATTGACTGCTTGCCAATTGGCAATAGCCGATAATAATAATTTTTCCAGATTAATTGAAGCTTCTTTTGTGCTAAATTTTAAGATGTTTAATGCTTTATCCACATCTACACCTCTAACAAGATCTGCTACCAATCTCATCTTACGAGGAGAAGTGGGTAGATTTCTCAATTTAGCAGAAATGATTGCTTTATTGGCTTCTTTGCGAGCTAATGCTGCTTCTTTTTTACGAACTCCCATTACTTACTGCTTTTATTTTTTCTTCTTATCTGCACCATGACCTCTATAGGTTCTGGTGGGTGAAAACTCTCCTAATTTATGTCCTACCATGTTCTCGGTTACATAAACCGGTACAAATGTTTTACCATTGTGAACTGCTATGGTTTGACCAACAAAATCCGGTGTAATCATGGATGCTCTTGACCAAGTCTTAATGACTGTCTTCTTTCCAGATTCGTTGTTTTGTTGAACTTTTAACTCTAACTTATGAAAAACATAAGGTCCTTTTTTCAGTGAACGTGCCATTTATTTATGTTTTATTTTTTTCTACGTTCTACAATATGTTTATTACTAGCTTTTGTTTTAGAACGCGTTCTAAATCCTTTAGCAGGTACACCGTTTCTAGATCTTGGATGTCCTCCGGAAGCTCTACCTTCCCCACCACCCATGGGGTGATCGACAGGGTTCATTACAACCGGTCTAGTTCTAGGTCTTCTACCCAACCATCTGCTTCTACCAGCTTTACCTGATACAATCAACTGATGGTCTGAGTTGGAAACTACTCCTATAGTTGCTTTACATTCAGCTAAAATCATTCTTGATTCACCTGAAGGTAATCTCAAAATAACATATTTTCCTTCTTTAGCGACCAATTGCGCAAAAGTTCCTGCACTTCTGACGATTTGAGCTCCGTGTCCAGGACGAAGTTCTACACATGATACGGTAGAACCAAGTGGCATTTTACCCAATTTCATAGCATTACCAACATTTGGTTTTGCCTCATCACCTGATAAAATTGTTTGGCCAACTTCTAAACCAGCCTGAGCAATGATATATCTTTTTTCACCATCTGCATAATAAACCAATGCAATAAATGCAGTTCTATGCGGATCGTATTCGATAGATTTAATAGTAGCGGGAATATTATCTTTTTCTCTTTTGAAATCGATAACACGATATTTTTGTTTATGACCACCTCCCATGTATCTCATGGTCATTTTACCAGAATTGTTTCGACCTCCGGATTTTTTATACGGAACGAGCAAGCTCTTTTCCGGCTTATCAGTTGTAATGGCGTCGAACTCATTGACAACTCTAAAACGCTGACCCGGTGTTATTGGTTTTAATTTTCTAACAGACATCTTTATTCAAGATTATAATTTATTATAAAAATCAATTGAATTTCCTTCAGCAAGTTGAATAATTGCTTTTTTGAAACCACCGGTTTTACCGGTTACTACTCCTTTTTTTGTATACTTAGTTTTTCTTTCAAAAGGATAATTCATTGTACGTACATCTTCAACAGCTACGTTATAAGCATCTTCAATGGCCTTTTTGATTTGTAATTTATTGGCTTTTTTGTCAACAATAAATCCATATCGGCTAAACAACTCGCTTTCAGCAGTCGCTTTTTCGGTTATTATGGGTTTAATTAATATACTCATCTTCGTACTATTTACTTAAATTAGCTTGAAATTCTTCTAATGCTCCTTCTAAAAATACAATTTTCTGAGCATTCATAATGTTGTAAGTGCTTATTGATGAGCCTATTACAGTGTTTACGGCCGTTAAATTGCGTGCCGACAAATATACATTATTATTTGGTCCTTCCAAGACAAAGATTGTTTTTTTGTCTTCGATATCCAATGCTTTTAAAATTGCTTTAAAATCTTTGGTTTTGGGTTGATTAAACTCAAAATTTTCTAAAACTACGATTCCGTTGTTTTTAGCTGCCAAACTCAAGGCAGACTTTCTAGCCAAACGTTTCGTGTTTTTGTTCAATTTAAATGAATAATCTCTAGGTTTAGGTCCGAAAACGCGACCTCCACCAACAAATACGGGAGATTTTCTACTTCCTGCTCGAGCAGTACCAGTACCTTTTTGCTTTTTAATTTTGCGTGTACTGTATGCAACCTCAGCTCTCTCTTTAGATTTGTGAGTACCTTGTCTTTGGTTAGCCAAATATTGTTTAACATCTAAATAAATAGCATGTTCATTTGGTTCAATTCCAAATATGTCATCAGAAAGATCTATCTCTTTTCCGGTAACTTTGCCTTTAATATCTAAAACAGCTACTTTCATTATTTCTCTATGGTTATATAAGAGTTTTTATGTCCTGGAACTGCACCTTTAACTATTATAAGGTTTTGTTCTAGAAGAACTTTAACAACTCTTAGATTCTGAACTTTCACTTTGTCTCCACCCATTCTACCTGACATTCGCATTCCTTTAAAAATACGAGATGGCCAAGAAGAGGCTCCAACAGATCCAGGTGCTCTCAAACGGTTATGTTGACCGTGAGTAGCTTGCCCAACTCCTGCAAAATGGTGACGTTTTACGACACCTTGATATCCTTTTCCTTTAGAGATTCCAGCTACATCAACAAATTCACCTTCTACAAATAAATCTACTGATATAGTATCTCCTAATTTTAACTCTTGTTCAAAATACTTGAATTCAACGACTTTCTTTTTAGGAGAAGTACCTGCTTTTTTGAAGTGACCTTCTAAAGCTTTGGTGGTGGATTTCTCTTTTTTGTCATCGAAACCAAGTTGAACGGCGTTATACCCGTCAACCTCACTGGTTCTGACTTGGGTAACTACGCATGGCCCAGCTTGTATAACGGTACATGGAATATTCTTTCCATTCTCGTCATAAAGACTAGTCATTCCGATTTTTTTACCTATTAACCCAGACATTGTTATGTTTATTATTATTAATTATTCTTAATTTGAATGCGATGCATTAAGTGTTTATCAAACTTTGATTTCAACTTCAATACCACTTGGTAATTCCAATTTCATCAATGCATCGATTGTTTTGGATGAAGAACTGTAAATATCCAATACTCTTTTGTAAGAGCTTAATTGGAACTGTTCTCTTGCTTTTTTGTTTACGTGTGGAGAACGTAAAACGGTAAAAATCTTTTTATGAGTTGGAAGTGGAATAGGTCCGTTTACAACTGCTCCTGTACTTTTTACAGTTTTTACGATTTTTTCAGCTGATTTATCAACTAGGTTGTAATCGTAAGATTTTAATTTGATTCTAATTTTTTGACTCATGTTTATTGGTCTTTGATTTTAGCTTTGTAGCTAAAAACTATTAAATTATTTTCCGTTTGTTTTTGCAATTACTTCTTCTGCAATATTCTTAGGAGTTTCATGGTAATGTGAAAATTCCATAGATGATGTTGCTCTACCTGAAGATAAAGTTCTCAAAGTAGTCACATAGCCGAACATTTCAGAAAGAGGCACAGTAGCTTTTATTACTTTGGCTCCTGCTCTATCATCCATACTATTTACATTACCTCTTCGTCTGTTTAAATCTCCTACAATAGAACCCATGTTTTCTTCTGGTGTAACCACTTCCAATTTCATAATTGGTTCCAATAAGACAGCTCCGGCTTTACGTCCAACTTCTCTGAATCCCATTTTGGCAGCTAATTCAAATGATAATTGGTCAGAGTCAACTGCGTGATAAGATCCATCAGATAAGGTAACTTTCATACTGTCGATTTCGAAACCGGCTAAAGGTCCTACTTTCATAGACGCTTTAAATCCTTTTTCAACAGAAGGGATAAATTCTTTTGGGATGTTACCACCTTTTACAACATCTACAAATTGAAGACCTTCAACTCCTTCATCAGCTGGTCCTAACGTAAATATAATGTCAGCAAATTTACCACGTCCACCAGATTGCTTTTTGTAAACTTCTCTATGTGTAACAGAAGCAGTTAAAGCTTCTTTGTATTCTACTTGAGGTTGACCTTCGTTTACCTCAACTTTAAATTCGCGTTTTAACCGATCAACAATAATTTCCAAATGGAGTTCACCCATACCAGAAATAATGGTTTGCCCTGAAGCTTCGTCAGTTCTTACTTGGAAAGTTGGATCTTCTTCTGCTAATTTTCCTAAAGCTACACCTAGTTTATCAACATCGGCTTTGGTTTTTGGTTCTACTGCAATACCAATTACTGGTTCTGGGAAAGACATAGATTCCAATACTATAGGATGTTTTTCATCACATAAAGTATCACCGGTACGAATATCTTTAAACCCAACAGCTGCTCCAATATCACCTGCTTCGATTCTATCAATAGGTTCTTGTTTATTGGCATGCATTTGATAAATACGTGAAATACGTTCTTTTTTATCGGAACGAGTATTTAACACATATGAACCTGCGTCCAATTGACCTGAATAAACTCTGAAGAAAGCAAGACGTCCAACATATGGATCGGTAGCAATTTTGAATGCTAAAGAAGCAAAAGGCTCATTTGCATTTGGTTTTCTGGATTCTGGTTTTTCAGTCTCCGGATTAACTCCTTCGATAGCTTCCACATCCAATGGAGAAGGCATGTATCGCATTACTGCATCCAACATGGTTTGTACTCCTTTGTTTTTGAATGAAGATCCACACAACATAGGGATAATCTTCATATCAATTGTTGCGGCTCTTAAAGCGGCTATAATTTCATCTTCAGTGATAGAATCTTCATCATCGAAGAATTTTTCTAATAATTTTTCATCGTACTCAGCTACAGCTTCGATAAGTTTGGCTCTGTACTTATTGACATCTTCTAAAATATCGGCTGGAATTTCAACTTCGGTAAAAGTCATACCTTGATCGGCTTCATTCCATACCATACCTTTTTTAGAAATCAAATCAACAACACCTTTGAAATGTTCCTCATTTCCAATAGGCACTTGCAATGGAACTGCATTTCCACCCAACATTTCTTCAATTTGAGTACAAACATTGAAAAAATCGGCTCCTTGACGGTCCATTTTATTAACAAAACCTAGACGAGGTACACGATATTTATCAGCCTGTCTCCATACGGTTTCAGATTGAGGTTCAACACCGTCAACAGCACTAAAGAGTGCTACTACTCCATCCAAAACACGCAAAGAACGTTCTACCTCAACGGTAAAGTCCACGTGACCGGGAGTATCGATAATGTTGATTGTATATTCTTCGTTTCTATATTTCCATTTGCAATGCGTAGCAGCAGAAGTAATGGTTATCCCACGTTCTTGTTCTTGCTCCATCCAATCCATTGTAGCGGTTCCTTCGTGAACCTCTCCAATTTTATGGCTTACACCAGTATAATACAGAATACGCTCCGTAGTGGTCGTCTTACCCGCATCAATGTGGGCGGCAATACCAATATTTCTCGTATATTTTAAGTCTCTAGCCATGATTATACTTTAAAGTGTGAGAACGCTTTATTGGCCTCAGCCATTTTGTGAGTATCCATTCTTTTCTTAACAGCGGCGCCTTCTTCTTTAGCCGCAGCTAAAATTTCAGATGCCAATTTTTGAGCCATGGTTTTCTCATTACGTTTTCTTGAATAAGAAATCAACCATTTGATAGCCATTGCCACTTTTCTATCAGGACGAATTTGCATAGGTATTTGGAAGTTGGCACCTCCAATTCTCTTGCTGCGTACCTCAACTTGTGGCATGACATTGGAAAGAGCATCTTTCCATATATCCAACGAAGTTTTGGTTTCGTCTGTTTTCTTGGTTTCAACAATATCCAATGCGTCGTAAAAAATATCGAAAGCGATAGATTTTTTACCATCCCACATAAGATTGTTGACAAATCTTGTGACTAATTGATCATTGAATTTAGGATCCGGCAAAAGGATTCTTTTTTTTGCTCTCCTTTTTCTCATGATGAAAAAAATTTATTTAATTGTAATATACAAAAATCCATGCAAAAACTTGCACAATACTATATGGTTGACAGTAAAAAGGATTTCAGTAAACTACTGAGATTGTTATGAATTATTTTTTCTTACCTTTTTTGGCTACTGGTGCTGCTGCTTGTCCGGGTTTTGGACGTTTTGAACCATATTTTGAACGACGTTGTCTTCTGCCTTCTACTCCGGCAGTATCCAATGCCCCACGAACGATATGGTAACGAACCCCTGGCAAATCTTTCACACGTCCACCTCTAACTAATACTATCGAGTGCTCTTGTAAATTATGTCCTTCACCTGGTATATACGCGTTAACCTCATTTCCATTAGTCAAACGAACACGCGCTACTTTACGCATGGCTGAGTTTGGTTTTTTTGGAGTTGTAGTATAAACACGAGTACATACACCACGACGTTGTGGACAAGAATTCAAAGCAGCCGATTTAGACTTCTTAGTTGTTTTGGTTCTTCCGATGCGTACTAATTGCTGTATGGTTGGCATACTAAAGTTAAAATTAAACTATTAATTAAATTTTTTCTCTTGTTTTAAGAGTTTGCAAATGTAAGACAATAATTTTATTGTGCAAATATTATTTGAAAAATATTTTTATTGCTTTTAAAGTATTTTAATGTATTGATTTTTAGGACAAAGTTTTATATATAGTGTAAATTGACGTCAAAACAATTAATATTCCTACTAATATCATCAAAACTCTTTTATCGATTTTTTTGGCCAATATGGCTCCAAAAGGAGCGGCAATTACTCCACCCAAAATCAATCCCAATACTATATCCCAATGTTTAACGCCAATAAATGCAATAAAAACACCTGTACTGAAAAAAGTAACAAAAAACTCTGCTGTATTTACTGTGCCTATTGTTTTACTCGGTGTACCTCCTTGATTTATTAAGTTAGAAGTTACAATTGGACCCCAACCTCCACCGCCAACGGCATCTAAAAAACCTCCTATAAATGCTAGCAACTTGACATTTTTAATGTTTTTATTCTCTTTGATTTTATTCCCAATTCCCTTTGATAATATTATCACCCCTAATACCAATAAGTACATGGCAACATAGGGTTTAATAATATTGCCGTCAAATACTTCAGAAATTAAATATGCTCCTAAAACAGAACCCAATACTCCTGTAAAAACCAATCGCCTAAAAAGTGGTTTGTCTACATTATCCAACCTTAAATGCATCAAGCCAGAAACACCCGTTGTAAAAACTTCCGAAGTATGAACCGAAGCCGATGCAATTTTGGGAGGTATTCCAATGTTTAATAAAATAGTTGAAGAACTGACTCCATATGCCATTCCCAATGCTCCATCAATCATCTGAGCGACAAATCCGGCAAAAACAAACCAGTAAAAAGTATTTTCAATATGAAAATTTGAAAAATCTTTATGAGGTAAAACCGTGATTAATAAATAAGCAACTAAGGATATTTTTAAAACTAGAATGGTTTTTCCAATTAAAGTGAATTGTATTTTCTTCATTGTATATGTTATTATATTAATTTTTTAATTTTAAAAAATTATGCAAATATACACTTATTCTATAGAGTTAATAGAGTTTGTGGGGAAAAATTATTGCAATGAGAAAATAGTGATTTTTTTCATAGATTCTAATGTTTCATTTCTTACGGTTTTGATCGATTTTTTAAGTTTGCAATTTGATTCATCTATACAATCCTCACATGGTTGATAGAAATTTTCGGAAGCGCATGCAATCAAGGCAATGGGACCTTCAAAAATTCTGTAAATGTCAGCCAAATTGATATCTTTAGTATTTTTCAATAAATAGTAACCTCCTTCATTTCCTTGTTTACTATTTACAATTTTAGCTTTTTTGAGTTCCAATAAAATTTGCTCTAAAAACTTTTTGGGAATTTTTTTATAATTGGAAATATCTTGTGTTTTCACTACCATTTGTGATTGGCTATGTTCACCTAAGTAACACAAAGCCTTAATAGCATATTTCATTTTTTTGGAAATCATATTCTTTGTCTATTTATCTATTTTCATTATTCACAAAAATAAACATTTTTTCTAATGTGAAATAATTCTCTTTAACTATGTTTACTTTAGCTTTAAGTAGATGTAAATATTAATTTTGATTTAAACGAATTATGAGATTTAATCTTTCAATGATTAACTTCATACATTTATTAGAAAATATTATAATCTTTAGTATTTTTACAACATGAATATACCACTTGCCGAACGCATTCGTCCACAATCCCTAACAGATTTTATAGGACAAGAACACATTGTGGGAAAAAATGGTTTTCTCTCTGCTGGAATAACACAAGGTGTAATTCCTTCTTTAATTTTTTGGGGACCACCGGGAACGGGTAAGACCACTTTGGCTCAGATTATTGCTCAAGAAAGTAAACGTCCGTTTTTTGCTTTGAGTGCTATTAATAGTGGTGTAAAAGAAGTGAGAGATGTAATTGATTTAGCCAAGTCTCAAAAGGGATTGTTTACAACTCAAAACCCAATCCTCTTTATTGATGAAATTCATCGATTTAGCAAATCCCAACAAGATTCTCTTTTGGGAGCTGTTGAAAAAGGTTGGGTAACACTCATTGGGGCAACAACTGAAAATCCGAGTTTTGAAGTTATTCCGGCTTTACTTTCCCGTTGCCAAGTATATGTTTTGAATTCATTTTCCAAAGAAGACTTGGAAACTTTATTACAATCTGCATTGAAGAAAGATGCGCTATTGAAAGGTAAAAAAATCAAATTGAAAGAAACTGATGCATTATTGCATTTGTCGGGTGGTGATGCCAGAAAGCTGCTTAATATATTTGAATTGGTGGTCACAACTGAACAAGAACCAATTGTTATTACCAATCAAATGGTATTGGATAAAGTACAAAGCAATTTGGCAAGATATGACAAAACCGGCGAACAACATTACGACATTATCTCAGCTTTTATCAAATCTATGCGTGGTAGTGATCCCAATGCCGCAGTATATTGGTTGGCTAGGATGCTGACCGGTGGTGAAGATGTCAAATTTATTGCTAGAAGAATGGTCATTTTGGCCGCCGAAGATATTGGCAATGCCAATCCCAATGCTTTGATATTAGCTCAAGCTACTTTTGATGCCGTAAGCAGTATTGGTTATCCTGAATCTAGGATTATTTTGAGTCAATGTGCAGTGTATTTGGCAACATCTCCCAAAAGTAATGCCTCTTATATGGCTATTGAGGATGCAATGGCATTGGTTCAAAAAACAGGGGATTTACCTGTTCCTTTGCATTTACGTAATGCACCTACTAAATTAATGAAGGAACTCAATTATGGCAAAAACTATCAATATGCGCATCATTTTGATGGAAATTTTATAGACCAAGAATTTTTACCTGATGAAATCAAAGGAACTACATTATTCCAACCTGGGCTGAATGCTAAAGAAAAATCTTTACGAGAATTTTTGGGAGTGAGATGGAAGGGGAAATATGGATACTAGGTTAATGAAATTAGAAATTAGAAATTAGAAATTAGAAGCTTTAAAATTGGAAATTAGAAGCTTTAAAATTGGAAATATGATTTCAATTCCAATAGATGTTTAACGGTTTCAACTTCTTCATCAACC
>JAABRF010000023.1 GCA_011391075.1 Flavobacteriia bacterium
GAATTTCCGTGATGTGTCTAAATATATTTTGCGTATTGGTTTCGGTAAGCAACAAGCAATCGGAGTCTTTTTGATGCAAACGTTCGGCTCGCATTTTGAGCTGCGATTGACTTTCTTCTCCCGAAACATAGAGCACATTTTGCTTCATGTTGAGTGCAACTTGCAACATCAACGTCGACTTCCCAATTCCGGGTTCTCCTCCTAATAAAACCAGCGAACCCAATACGATACCGCCACCCAAAACATGGTCTAGTTCGGTATCTGTCGAGCTGATTCGATTTTCGGCATCCAGTACAATTTCCGAAACTTTAAGTGGTTTGTTGATGGGTCTTAACCCTTGACTTTCCGCTTTCCAAGCCCGTTTTTCTTCCTTTTGTACCACTTCTTCAGCAATGGTATTCCATTCGCCACAAGATTGACATTGCCCCATCCATTTGGCATATTGGGCGCCACAACTTTGGCAAAAAAAGGTGGTTTTAGTTTTCAAGATAATTGTTTGTAAAGTTTTTAAAGTTGAAAGTTTATAAAGTTTATAAAGTTCTTAAAGTTTCTTAATCAATCCTGAGATGAGTTTGGAAATCTCTAAAGTAATCGTTTGGAATTGATTATATGTGTCATTGTCAATAAAATTAAGATCATGGGCTATATAACTCATGGATCTTACTTCCGCACAGGAACCCTTTGCAACAAAGAGGAAATATTTAAATTCCTGATTGGATTTTCTTTCAAATCCTTCAGCAATATTATTCATTACCGAAATCGAAGCTCTTTCAATTTGATTTTTAAAGGAAGATTCCTTTGAATTGTCAAAAGAGCGATAAACCATATGGGCAAGTACTCTACTTTTTTGCCACGACAAAATGTCTTCAAATTTTTCAATTTTCATTTTTTCAATTTTTATTTTATTTTTTCACTAAGTTAATTTAAATAGCTATTTTAAATAACAACTCTATAAACTTTAAACTTTACAAACTTTACAAACTTTACAAACTTTACAAACTCTAAATAACCGACTTAAACTGCTTCAAAAAATTCACATCATTTTCGTAAAACATACGGATATCGGGAATTTGGTATAATAACATAGCGATGCGTTCTATCCCCATTCCAAATGCAAATCCCGAAAATATTTCAGGGTCAATGTTGGCATTTTTCAACACATTGGGATCAACCATCCCGCAACCCATGATTTCGAGCCAACCGGTTCCTTTGGTGATTCTGTAATCGGTTTCGGTTTCCAATCCCCAATAGATATCTACCTCGGCACTGGGCTCGGTAAAAGGAAAATAAGAGGGACGCATGCGGATTTTGGATTTACCAAACATCTCGGTGGTAAAATAAATCAACGTTTGTTTCAAATCGGCAAAAGACACGTTTTGATCGATGTACAAACCTTCTACTTGATGAAACAAGCAGTGCGAACGAGCCGAAATGTCTTCGTTTCTATAAACTCTTCCGGGAGAAATGGTACGTATAGGTGGACGATGTGTATCCATATAACGGACTTGAACCGAAGAAGTATGGGTTCTCAACAACATATCTTTGGCGACATCTGTCGATTTTTCAATAAAAAAAGTGTCCTGCATATCTCTGGCAGGATGGTATTCGGGAAGATTTAAAGCGGTAAAATTATGCCAATCATCTTCAATTTCCGGACCTTCAGAAACCACATAACCTATGCGGTTGAAAATCTCGACTATTTTATTTTTAACAATAGAAATCGGGTGACGGGAACCAATTTCAATGGGATAACCCGGACGTGTCAAATCACCAAACAACCCTTGTTCGGATTTCTGACTTTCCAAGGCTTCCTGTAAGGTTTTTACTTTTTCGGTCGCTTCATTTTTCAACTCATTGAGTTTTTGTCCAACTTCCTTTTTTTGGTCATTGGGTACATTTTTAAAATCCTCAAAAAGCGTTTTTAAAAGTCCTTTGGTTCCTAAATATTTGATGCGAAATTGTTCGATTTCATCTGCCTTTACAGATTGAAATTGCGCTATTTCGACTTGGTATTGAGCAATTAATTCAAGCATTTGATATATTTGAAATGTGATATTCTGGTTTTAGAATTGAAATTAGATTGACATCTGATACTTGTTTAAAATAACATTTAAAATAAAGATTCAACAAGTTCCATTTGACATCTGTAATACTTCATTCGGGCAAAATTACATTTTTTTAGTAAAAATGCCTTAGATTTATCCACATCATTTTTCTAACTTTGTAAACTTACTGCTTCGGATGGCAAAATGAAACTCCGACAGCTACTTTTTGAATCATTGACCCAGATCCAATCATGCTTAAAAATCCACTACCCAATTTACAATACCACGAATTTCAAGAAGTCCCTTTTAAGGAACTGATGCAAAAACGCGTCTATAATGTCCTGATTGTATGTTCCAATTACGATTATTATTTGATCGAAGAAGACGGACGTATTGACGAACAAATTTTCAATGAATATGCGACTTTAAATCTGCGTTATCCTCCCAATTTTCTCCATGCTTCATCTGCTAAAAAAGCCATTGATGTATTGCAAACGGTCAAAATAGATTTGGTCATCACCTTTTTGGATTTGGTAAAAGGTTCGTTTGAAACAGCACAACGCATCAAACTCCATTTTCCCGATGTACCCATAGTAGCCTTGAGCCATTATTCCGATCAATTGCGACAAAAAATAATTAAGGAAAATGCCAGAATTATAGATGATGTTTTCCACTGGAACGGTGATGTGGATATATTTCTTGCCATTATCAAATTGACCGAAGACCGCATGAATGCCGAAAAAGACATTTTGGGTACTGGTGTAAAAGCCATTTTATTGGTCGAAGATTCCATGCAATTTTACTCGCGTTATCTACCTTTGATTTATAAAGTTATTTTAAATCAAACCCTTTCTTTCATGCAGGAAGAACTCAATGAACACAGTAAAATGATGTCTAAAAGAGGTCGCCCTAAAATTCTATTGGCCAAATCGTATGAAGAAGCTGTTGAATTGTTTGAAAAATATAAAAAGCATCTATTGGGAGTTATTTCGGATGTGAGCTATCCCAAAGATGGCGAAAAAGATGCAATGGCGGGTTTTAAGTTGTTGGAATATGTCAGAAAATACCAGCGATATTTTCCTTTTTTAATCCAATCTTCCAATATTAAAAATCAGGAAGTGGCCAATTTTCACAAAGCTAAATTTCTATTCAAACACTCCGAAACCCTAGAACAAGACCTTAAAAGATACATAACCAAATACCTTTCCTTTGGAGATTTCGAATTTTGGGATCCAACGACGCACAAAATTGTGGCTGTAGCCAAAGATTTAAGAGAATTGCAAAAAGGAATCAGTATTGTTCCTATTGAATCTATTGTCTACCATTCCAAAAGAAATGAGTTTTCCAAATGGTTGCAATCCAGAGCCTTATTTCCACTAGCCAATTTGTTTGCCGCTTTTGAATTTGAGGACTTTTCAGAAAATGATCAGGTAAAAGAGTTTTTAGCTAAAGCCGTTAGACAATACCGACATTCCAAATCTCGTGGTATTATTGCCAAATTTGACAAAGACGAATACGACGAATATCTCGTTTTTTCCCGTATCGGAGATGGCGCTTTAGGTGGAAAAGCGCGTGGGTTGGCTTTTATCAACTCGTTTTTAAAAAGGCACAAACGCTATAACAAATATCAAGATATAACCATTTCTATTCCGCGAACTGTTGTGTTGAGTACGCAAGTTTTTGATGAATTTATGGAAAGTCACAATTTATTTTCCTTGGTAGCTGATGGAGAAGATGATGACACCATTTTAAATGAATTTATTTCCAAACCACTTCCACAATGGGCTGTAGATGATGTCAGTGCATTTTTGAAAACCACAAAAGTTCCGGTTGCTGTACGTTCCTCCAGTGTATTGGAAGATACGCTTTATCAACCTTTTGCAGGTGTATTTTCGACCTATATGGTTCCCAATACAGATCAAGATTTGTTTTTGGAAATGGTTCTCAATGCTATTAAATCAGTAATGGCTTCGGCTTTTTACAAAAACTCTAAAGCCTATATCAAAGCCACCAATCACGCCATTGAAGAAAGTAAAATGGCCGTAGTGTTACAGGAAGTTGTAGGCGTAAAATACGATGATTTATTCTTTCCTAATGTTTCGGGAGTAGCTAGATCTGTTAATTTTTATCCCATTGGCGACGAAAAACCCGAAGAAGGCATTGCTCAAATTGCGTTAGGTTTGGGCGAAATCATTGTAGGTGGCGGGCAAACATTGCGTTTTTCACCCTACCATCCCAAAAAAGTTTTACAGTTGTCCAATGTCAATTCAGCACAACGAGATACCCAAAAAACTTTTTATGGATTAGAAATGAATCCCGGAAAATACCATACATCTACCGATGAAGAAGTCAACAAACGCTTGTTGAGTATCCGTTCGGTTAAAAATCATCCGGCCTTAAAATTTGTAGCTTCCACCTACGATTTACAAAACAATGTCATCAAACCAGGCGTATTTGAAGAAGGCATTCGAGTGATTACTTTTGATCATATTTTGAAATACAACAGCTTCCCCTTGGCTGAAATATTACAAGATTTACTCAAGCTTTCTCATGGTCAAATGAGTAGTCCGGTGGAAATGGAATTTGCAATCAAATTGGATGTGCCACCAGGCGAACCTAAAGTTTTTAGTTTTTTACAATTGAGACCTATTGTTGAAGAATTTGACTTATTTCACACCATTCCGGATGAGATTGATCCAAAGGAAACCGTTATTTTATCCAATGCCGCTTTGGGCAATGGTAAATACGATGGTATTCACGACATCGTTTATGTGAAACCCGATTCGTTCAATCCGGCTAAAACCAGAGATATTGCGGCTGAAGTGGAAAAAATAAATCGACAATTTGACGACAATGGTAAAAATTACATTTTAGTTGGTCCCGGCAGATGGGGATCCAGTGATCCATGGTTGGGAATTCCTGTGGTGTGGTCTCAAATATCGCATGCCAAAGTGATTATTGAATCCGGATTGCACAATTTTAGAGTAGATCCCAGTCAAGGAACCCATTTTTTCCAAAATCTGACTTCTTTCAAAGTGGGTTACCTAACTTTAAATCCGTATATCAATGATGGTTTTTACGATATTGATTATTTAAATCAACAAGAAGCGATTTTCGAAAATGAATTCATTAGACACATTCAATTTAATAATCCATTACTCATAATAATTGAAGGTGGTAAAAACAAAGCAGTTATTTACAAGGAAAATCATATGTTTGATACACCTATAATAGATGAGGAATAAGTTGAATATTTTTGCTTAAATATCGTAAACAAGCCGCATTTGAAGTGAATTTTAGCTTTGTTATTCATAATTTAATTGCCTTTGGTTTTTATTTCATTCATAACGAAAACGTTATAGTTATAAAAATAATTTAATTATTTTTAGTTTAGTAGTACTTTTTTTATTAATTTTGCAATCGAATTCAATCCATTGATTGAGTGTATTATTAATCATTATTTTTTTTATTAAATACCATCCATATGAACGTTCAAGAAATCATGAATTCTCTGGAAGCTAAACACCCAGGAGAAAAAGAGTATTTGCAAGCAGTACATGAAGTATTAGAATCTGTTAAAGACCTTTACAATGAAAATCCACAGTATCAAGCTGCCAAAATCATTGAAAGAGTTGTGGAACCCGATCGTATTTTAACTTTCAAAGTATCCTGGTTGGATGACAAAGGGGAAGTACAAGTCAATTTAGGGTATCGCATTCAGTTCAATGGAGCCATAGGCCCATATAAAGGAGGTTTGCGCTTTCACCCATCTGTAAACTTATCTATCCTTAAGTTTTTAGGATTTGAACAAATTTTCAAAAACGCCTTGACTACTTTACCAATGGGTGGAGGAAAAGGAGGTTCTGATTTCAATCCAAAAGGAAAATCTGATGCTGAAATCATGCGTTTTTGTCAAGCTTTTATGCTTGAATTATGGCAATTTATCGGTCCTGATACTGACGTTCCAGCTGGTGATATCGGTGTAGGTGGTCGTGAAATAGGATTCTTATATGGTATGTACAAAAAATTAGCCAAAGAACACACTGGCGTATTGACCGGAAAAGGCAGCAATTGGGGTGGCTCTTTGATGCGTCCTGAAGCTACCGGTTATGGTGATGTTTACTTTGCACAAGAAATGTTGGCCACCAAAGGTGATTCTTTCAAAGGAAAAATCGTATCAATCTCTGGTTTTGGTAACGTAGCTTGGGGTGCTGCTCAAAAAGCAACCGAATTAGGTGCCAAAGTAGTAGCTATTTCAGGTCCCGACGGATATGTTCACATTCCCAATGGAATGACCAACGAAATGATTGATTACATGCTCGAATTGAGAGCTTCCAATAATGATATCGTAGCTCCTATGGCTCAAGAATTTAAAGGCGTAACTTTCCATGCCGGTAAAAAACCTTGGGAACTCAAAGTTGACATCGCACTTCCATGTGCAACTCAAAATGAATTGAATGGAACCGATGCTCAAAAATTGGTTGACAACGGTTGTATATTAGTAGGAGAAGGTGCCAATATGCCAAGTACCGAAGAAGCAATCGAAATTTTCTTGAAAAATAAAATATTATTCTCTCCAGGAAAAGCTTCTAATGCAGGTGGAGTTGCCACTTCAGGTTTGGAAATGAGTCAAAACTCAGCTCGTTACAATTGGGCTGCAGAAGAAGTAGATGCCAAATTACAACGCATTATGAAAGACATTCACGCAGCTTGTGTCAAATACGGAACACAACCTGATGGATATGTTAATTATGTTAAAGGAGCCAACATTGCCGGTTTTGTAAAAGTAGCCGATGCCATGCTTGACTTGGGTGTCATCTAATCGGAACCCATTGACAATTAAATAATCTTTGTTCATGTAAAAACCCTTTGACAGTGATTGTCAAAGGGTTTTTTTATTGAATTAAAACGCTTAAAAACAGTCATTTAACAAAATACTTTTATTATCGAATCCGAATCCGAGAAAATTGCAAAAAATATTTTGCTTATAAAAATCTTTAATTTATCTTTGCACCCACTTTTTGACCCATGGTGTAATGGTAACACAGCTGATTTTGGTTCAGTCGTTCTAGGTTCGAGCCCTAGTGGGTCAACAAAACAAAGGCACTTCAGAGTGCCTTTTTTTGTGCCTATTCATTTTTTAAACTTCTAGCCTCTTTATTTTGAAAGCCTTAAAAAAATTCTTAAAAAACAAACCCCAATAACTGAACATCAAATATTTCCTTAAATTCGCAACTTTAATGAATCATTTGAAGCCGAAAGTTTACTATCGGAAACGAAATGAGTTGTGATTGAACAGGTTTAAACTTATTCAAATTGTATTGAAGATTTAGCCGAAAAATATCCTCAATTTCATTTTTCTACTTCAAATGCAATGCGTATTTATAAGTTTATTATCATACTAACAAACAAAATATGAACTTTACATTCAAAAAGTACAATCTGATTTTTGGCTGGATAGCATTTGCTGTTGCGCTGGTTACTTACACTTTAACATTGGAACCAACGGTCAGTTTCTGGGATTGTGGTGAGTATATTTCCACTTCTGTAAAACTCGAAGTAGGACATCCGCCCGGAGCTCCATTGTATCAAATGTTGGGTGCCTTTTTTGCCATGTTTGCCAAAGATGCTACTCAGATTGCTTATATGGCCAATTTCATGTCGGCCTTATCCAGTGCATTAACCATTTTGTTTTTGTTTTGGACCATCAGCATTCTGGCTCAAAAAGTTTTACTTAAAAAAGATGAAGTGTTGAATAATGCCAAAGCCTATGTTATATTAGGTAGTGCTATGGTAGGCGCGTTGGCCTATACTTTTTCTGATAGTTTCTGGTATAGTGCAGTTGAATCGGAAGTGTATGCTATGTCATCTTTTTTAATGGCTCTTTTATTCTGGTTGGGCTTGAAATGGGAAGCTGAAATGGATGAACCACATGGTAATAGATGGTTGCTCCTTATAAGTCTTGTAGTGGGTCTTTCTTTTGGGGTACACATTCTCTCTTTATTGGTTATTCCACCTATTGTATTCCTATACATTTATAAAAGATATGATATTAAGAATTTTAAACAATTTGTATTAGCCAATATTGTAGCTATTCTATTCTTGGCTTTTACCTTTAAATTTTTATTCCCTTTTACCCTTAAATATTTCAGTGCTATGGAATTGTTCTTCGTAAATTCTATAGGCATGCCTTTCAATTCGGGTTCCATTATTGCAGGGATATTGATGATTGCTGCCTTCTATTTTGGATTACAATATACCCATAAGAAGAATTTGGTTACTGCTCACACTTTGATTTTGTCAGTTTTATTTATTGTAATCGGTTTTTCTTCTTGGTTGATGTTGCCTATCAGAGCCAATGCCAACCCCATGATCAACGAAAACAATCCCTCTAGTGCCCGTGAATTACTTGCTTATTACAATCGTGAACAATATGGTGATGCCAATGTCTTTTACGACAAATATTACTCTTATTCATATAAAGGTGAAAAAGACAAAGACCAACCCTATCGCGACGATATTTTAAAATATGAAAAAGATAAAAAAAGCGGTAAATACATCATTGTCAATCAAGA
This sequence comes from Flavobacteriia bacterium, assembly GCA_011391075.1. GTDB lineage: Bacteria > Bacteroidota > Bacteroidia > Flavobacteriales > Flavobacteriaceae. The sequence goes on from JAABRF010000023.1 coordinate 8,621, forward strand.
TACTTACAAAGGTGTTTATCCCAATTACAGTAAAAAACACAAGGGATTTATTCCCCGTATGGTAGGTACTTCACCTACTAACATCTATTATTACAAGTCTATTGCCGGCATTCCCAAAAACGCAACACGTCCTCCTACTTTTTTTGAAAACTTACATTTTATGTTTAGTTACCAATTCGGTTACATGTACGGTCGCTATTTTATGTGGAATTTCGTGGGTCGTCAAAATGATGAACAAGGTCGTCTTGATATTCATAATGGCAATTGGCTCAGTGGTGTTGGTTTTGTTGACAATGCGATTTTGGGTACGCAAACTGATTTACCAACCGAAGTCAAAACCAATCAAGCTCGAAATACCTACTTCTTTTTACCTTTAATCTTAGGTTTATTTGGGGTATTTTTCCAGTTGCGAAAAGATGCAAACAATTTCTATATCCTCTTACTATTCTTCGCTTTCACAGGATTGGCTATTATATTTTATACAAACCCAAAACCATTTGAACCACGCGAAAGAGATTATGCCGTTGTAGGTTCTTTCTATGTTTTTGCTATATGGATAGGATTGGGTGTAAGCGCTGTATTTAGCTATTTCAAAGAAAAAATACAGTCCAAAGGTTTGGCTATCGGAATTTCATTAGTCACTTTGTTGGCAGTTCCCGTATTGATGGGCTTCCAAAATTGGGACGATCACAACCGCGCCAATAAATACACCGCTCGTCTCAATGCACAAGCCTATTTGGAATCCTGTGATCCCAATGCCATTTTGTTCACCATTGGAGATAATGACACTTTCCCATTGTGGTATTTACAGGAAGTGGAAAATGTGCGTACGGATATCAAAACAGTCAATACCAGCTTGTTTGCTACCGATTGGTATATTGATCAAATGAAACGCAAATCGTATGAAGCCGATCCAATTCCATCTCAATTAAAACATGAGGAATATAAATATGGAAGTTTGGACGTAGCTTATTACTTCCCCGATTCAACAATCGTAAAAGACAGTACGATGTATATTAAGGATTTTATGAACTGGATTCAAAGTGATAAAGAAATAACTTATTATGAAATCGAAGAAGGTAAAAAACTCAAAACTTATCCGGCTCACATTCTGCGTTTACCGGTCAATAAGGAAGCTGTATTGCGAACCGGATTGGTTGCTCAAAATGAAGCCGACCAAATTGTTCCATTTATCGATATCAGAATAGATGAATACGGCATCACCAAAAACCGCATCATGATGTTGGATATATTGGCCAATTTCAATTGGGAAAGACCTATTTACTTTACCGGCGGAAGTTATGATGACGAGGAATACATCTGGTTGAAAGACTATATACAAATGGATGGATTGACCTATAAGTTGGTTCCAATACGCACACCATATTCCGGAAGTCCGTTTGAAATGGGTAGAATCAATCCTGATAAAATGTACAAAAATATCCAAAAATGGGATTGGGGAACGATAACCGAAGGCATCTACCTCGATTCTGAAACCCGAAAAAATTCTGTTAATTTTAGAAATGCACTAGTGCGTTTATCCAATGCATTGGCCGAAAAAGGAGATACGATCAAAGCCATTGAAGTTTTGGATTTGTCGCTTGAAAAAATGCCTGCTAACAAGTTTTACAATCACGGCATGTTGTTGGATTATGTGGATAGTTATTACCGTTTGGGGCAAAAACAAAAGGCTCGTGCGCTGTCGGATACGATTATTAAAAACACTCAGGAATGGTTGCAGTATTTCAGCACGTTTGAAGATGATTATTTCCCAAGTATTTATGACGAATTGGAAAACAACCTAATGTTGTATGGAGAAATAGTCAAAATGATTACCAAACACGAAACGGAAGGTTATGCTCAAAAAGCACAAGACAAATATGTTGAACATCTCGATTTGTTCAAACATCTGATTGACGAATAAACACTTAACTCAAAAACCTGTATTTTTTTTCGGTATTTCCGTATAAAATATACAGGTTTTTGTTATGATTGCATGTCTGTATATACCTTTAAATCAGCTTGGTTTTTTAAATGGGTCTACCCGAAATACCTTTGGAAGCAAAAACCTTCTCAGAGTATTTACTTGACTTTTGATGATGGGCCAACACCAGGAGTTACTGAAGAAGTCTTACGTATTTTAAAGAACTTTAACGCCAAAGCAACTTTTTTTCTGATTGGAAAAAATGTAGTCTTATACCCCGAACTTACGCAGACTATTCTAAATGAAGGACACAACATTGGCAATCACACCCATAACCACTTGAATGGTTGGCAAAACGACACCAAATCCTACCTGGAAAATGTAATGCAAGCCGAAACTACCTTGCCTTTTACTAGATTATTCAGACCTGCTTATGGTAAAATTACGCGTAAACAAGCTCATTTACTCATGCAGAAAGGTTATAGTATAGTCATGTGGGATGTGTTGAGTGGTGATTTTGACCCTGATTTATCGGTTGAAAAATGTTATACCAAAGTTATGCAACACACGTCTGATGGTAGTATTGTGGTTTTTCACGACTCTTTGAAAGCTCGTTCCAAAGTGTTGGAAGTTTTACCCAAAGTTTTGCAAAAATGGGCAAAATCAGGTTATACTTTTAAAGCTTTGAAATAGGTTTTCTGCAGCAATTTTCATTTGTGTTCAAGTCCAATAATTTCTATTTCTAAACATGATTTAACGAAATTATCCTATTTACCGTCGCCAATCCTAATTAGTTTATTATTTTTGCACCTTAGTATCAAACTTCAATATGGACGACACTTTTAATGTGTTGAAAACATTTGTAATAGAACAAATTAATCAACGATTATCTACTTCCCAATATTCTGATATTCAATTACGTAAAGCAATTGAACCGGAAGAATTAAGTCAAAAAATAGACTTAAATATACCTCATTTGGGAATAGACAGTCCACAAATGCTAAACTTGATTAAAGAAGTTTTGGATTATAGCGTCAATACCAACCATCCGTATTTTATGAATCAGATGTTTGGAAAAACACAACCCATTGCTTTTTTAGCAGATCTTCTGATTTCGGTTCTCAATACATCCATGTACACCTATGAAGTGGCGCCTGTGCTCACTTTAATCGAAAAAGAAACCATAGCACACCTGACTTCCAAAATTTGGGGAACAGGAATCGGCGATGGTGTTTTTACTTCCGGTGGCAGTTTGTCCAATATGAAAGCTATGTTTTTGGCTCGTCAAAACAAATTGAATCACGTCAAAAATTCGGGCTTATTTCAAGAACAACCGGTTGCAATCTTCATTTCCGAACAAGCCCATTATTCCTTTGTCAAAGGCGTAAATTTTATGGGATTTGGAACCGATGCACTCATCAAGATTCCATCCAAAGCTGATGCTAGAATTGATGTAGTCGAACTTGAAAAAGCCATCATTCGCACCCAAAAAGAAGGTAGATTGCCATTGATGCTCGTAGCCATTGCCGGTACAACCATATCGGGAACTTATGACGATGTGGAGACTTTGGCGCAATTGGCTCAACGATATGAAATGTGGTTTCACGTAGATGCTGCATTTGGAGGAGCTTTACTCTTCTCCGATAATGAAAGATACAAATTAAATGGCATTGAAAAAGCTGATTCCGTTACTTGGAATTTCCACAAAGCCATGGGAATGCCTCTGTCCACGAGTTCTTTTTTAACTAAAGATAAAGGCGATTTGAATCAAGCTTTTCACGTCAATGCCGACTATCTTTTCCACCACGAAGCAGACGACTTTGACTTGGGTCAAAAATCCCTACAAGGCGGTCGCCGACCCGAAGCTTTGAAATTGTGGATGAGTTTGAAATACGAAGGAGAAAAAGGTTTTTCCCAACGCATTGAAAAATTAAGAGCCAATGCCTTGTACTTTGCCAATGCTATAGAAAAAAATCCAAATTTCGAATTGTTTCAACAGCCCGATTCTACCATAGTTTGTTTCAGATATATTTCCGAAAAAGGCAGTATATCAGAACATAATGAATTGAATGTCAAATTGAGAGAAGCCATTTTCAACGAGGGTAAAATAATCTTCAATTACGCTCCGATTCATGACAAAATTTATATGAGATGTGTCTTGTTGGATCCCGATTTTACGCAACAACAATTGGAAAACATACTGAATTCCATTTTAGAAAAAGCGTCCTATATAAAAGCTGGAGCTGAGGTATAGCTATTTTAAAATTACTGTCAATCTTTTTATTACATCATTTACTTCCAAATCCCGCATACAAGCAAAAGGTTTGAAATAGGTGCAATGCGCTGTCCCAAAAACGGAACAGGGTCTGCAAGGCATTTGTTCAATAGGCAATTGAATTGTGTTTTCTTTAGGTTGGTATAAAGCTGAAAATCCCACCTCGGGATGCGTTCCTCCCCAAATTGAAAGTACCGGAATTCCGGTTAAAGTGGCTATATGCATATTCCCCGAATCCATACTTATAAATGCCTGCAATTCTGATATTTTTTGAATTTCTTCCTTCAAAGTCATTTTTCCGGCAAGATTGTGCACATTTGTATAATACGCTGCCATATGTTGCAAAGTTTCTACTTCCATATTTCCACCGCCAAAAAGATAAATTTCTAGGGTTGGATATAGTAAAAATAATTTTTCAATCAGTTCGTAAATTTTATCTATTCCCCATTGTTTACTAGGATGAGCGGCAAATGGGGCAATGCCGATAGCAAGTTTGTTTTTGGGTTTGGCTACAGATTGAAAAATACTCAAATAGGCAGGTTCCATGTCAAATTCCAAACCTGCGTTTGTAAATACAGCATGATAGCGTTCGCTGGTATGTGGTAAAGGAAGCTGATGCTTCAAGGTATTGAAAAATACAATCCCTTTCTCAATCAATTGCTTTTTTTGGCGTCTTCCTTTATTAATTTTGAAAACTGGAATTCCTTTCATTCGGAAAAACCATCCAATCATCCATGTGCGGATAACAGAATGTAAATCCAACACCAAATCAATCTTTTGTTCTTTAACAATGTCTTCAACCAATGTCTTCAATCCAAAAAATCCATGATGTCGGCCTTTCAAATCAACAGGAAAGCAACGTACTTGTGGAATGTTTTCAAAAAAACTTTGAAAGAAAGGTCGGGTTAATATGGTAATTTGTAATTCAGGATATACACGCAATAAATTTTGAATAACGGGAACAGTCAACACCACGTCTCCCATAGCTGAAAAACGGATGATGAGAATATGTTGTTTGTTAAAATTCAATAATATGAAATTTCAGGTATTATTTTTTAAACTAATATTAAGTTTTAGGATATTGATTTTCATTAAATTATGATATTTACAATATCATTAGACAAATGTACTTATTTTTTATTTTTTCAATAAAAAAATCAACGAAAATTAAGTTTAGTTTGTGTAAAAAACATACTTTTGCACTTTATTTTTAAAAATTTAAAACTTCGATATATATGTCAAAAGACATTCGCATTCCTAAAGGGCTTGACATCAAGCTCAAAGGTACAGCCGAAAAAATCCTTTCCGACTTACCTCGCTCCGAAGTTTACACAATTTTTCCCACAGATTTTCACGGAATTACACCCAAACTCCTTGTCAAAATAGGAGATAAGGTGCAAGCAGGTGATGCATTGTTTTTTTCTAAAACCAATGAAAGGGTCAAATTTGCGTCTCCGGTGAGCGGTACGATATTGGATATTCTAAGAGGTGAAAAACGCCGTATTCTCGAAATCAGGATTTCAGCCGATGCCAAAGATTCTTTTAGAGAATTTGGAGCTAAAGATCCGTTGAAAATGAGTTCAGATGAAGTAAAATCTCATGTATCAGAAACGGGTTGTTTCCCTTATTTCATCCAACGTCCATACGAGATCATTGTCGACCCAAACGATACTCCCAAAGCAATTTTCATTTCCAGTTTTTCAACTGCTCCGCTGGCTGCGCATGATGCATATGCATTATCTGGTCAGGAGTTAGCCTTTCAAACCGGAATCAACGTATTGACCAAACTCACATCGGGAAAAGTTCACATTTCTGTTTGTGGAACAGATAACAGTTTCTTTGACAAATTGGACAATGTTGAGATTTATCGCGTTTTTGGAAAACATCCGGCCGGAAATGTCGGTGTTCAAATCAATCAAATTGATCCCATCAATAAAGGAGAAAGAGTGTGGACGATCAAACCGCAAGATGTAGCTTTGATCGGTCGTTTGTTTAATACCGGAAAATACGATGCCACTCGTGTATTTGCATTAGCGGGAAGCGAAGTGAACAAACCGCAATATTATAAAGCTATTCAAGGGGCGCAATTGGGGAAATTATTGACTACTCAGGTAAAAAATACCAATTCTCGATTTATATCCGGTGATGTTCTTACCGGAAAAAAAATTGAAAAAGAGTCTTCATTAGGTTTTTATACCAATTTGATTTCAGTAATCCCTGAAGGTAATTATTATACTTTCTTCGGTTGGATGCCATTCACTCAAAATCAAAAATTGAGTTTGTCGCGTACCTTTTTCAATTTCCTTATGCCCCATAAAGAATATAATTTGGATACTAATTTAAATGGAGAGGAAAGAGCTTTGGTTATTACCGGAGAAATGGAACAAGTGTTCCCGATGGATATTTTCCCTATGCAATTATTAAAAGCTGCATTGGCTGGTGATATTGATAAAATGGAAAATTTGGGTATCTACGAAGTAGCACCTGAAGATTTTGGTTTGATAGATTTCAGCAATACTTCCAAATTGGAAGCGCAAGAAATCATACGTGAAGCACTTGATATAATGATTAAAGAAGTAGGATAGTTATGCAGTTTTTAAGAAATACAGTAGATAAGCTCAAAAAACCTTTCCTCAAAGGAGGAAAATTGGAGCGTTACGAAAAAGGCTTTCAAGCTATTGAAACTTTTTTATTTGTTCCCAATCACACTACCAAACACGGTGCTCATGTGCGTGATGGAATTGATTTGAAACGAACCATGATGATTGTGGTCATCGCACTGGTACCGGCTTTATTGTTTGGAATGTACAATATAGGTTACCAACATTTCAGTCAGGTAGAAGGCTCGGATTTGTCATTGATTCATTTATTCGGATACGGATTCTGGAAAGTTTTACCATCAATTATCGTATCCTATGCAGTAGGTTTGGGAATTGAATTTGCATTTGCCATTTGGCGCAATCACGATGTCAATGAAGGTTATTTGGTTTCCGGATTGTTGATTCCCATGATTATGCCTATCGATTTACCTTTGTGGATGTTGGCAATTTCTGTTGTTTTTGCAGTAGTAATAGGTAAAGAAGTATTTGGCGGTACCGGAATGAATATATTTAATCCGGCTTTATTGGCAAGGGCTTTTGCCTTCTTCTCTTATCCCAACTTTATGTCGGGAGACAAAGTATGGGTAAGTGATGCCATGACTACCGATGGTATGTCGGGTGCAACCGTTTTGGGTAGTTTGGCTCAAAATATAACTCCATCTTATTCTACCATGGACATGTTCCTAGGGTTGATTCCCGGTTCGGTTGGTGAAACTTCCAAATTGGCCATAATAATTGGCGCTTTAATTTTAATAGCTACCGGAATTGGTAGTTGGAAAATCATGTTATCGGGTGTTATTGGAGCTGTTGTAACCGTATTTGCTTTCAATGCGGTCGGATTAAACGAGCTTATGAATTTCAGTTGGTACAATCATTTGATGGTTGGAGGATTTGCTTTTGCTATTGTGTTTATGGCTACCGATCCGGTTTCTGCAGCACAAACAGAAAGGGGAAAATGGATGTATGGATTTTTGGTCGGATTTTTCACCATTATGATTCGAATATTCAATCCGGCTTATCCGGAAGGCGCTATGTTGGCCATCTTGTTGATGAATGCAGTTGCTCCTACCATAGATTACTATGTAGTAAACAGCAACATTGTGAAACGCAAGAAAAGAATGAAAACTAACCCATTAAAAACGGCATAATCATGAATACAGAAGGAAATGGATATACGTTTGCGTTTTCTACCGTAATGGTGGTTTTGGTTGCTACAGCTCTAGCATTTGCTGCTACCGCATTGAAACCGGCTCAAGATCTCAATATCAAAAAAGAGAAAATGCAATACATCATGCGTTCAATAGGCATGAAAGAAATCAGTAGAGAAGAATCTCCTGAAGCTTATAAAACCTATATCAAAGATACTTTGGTATTGGACGACCAAGGAGTTGAAATCGGAAAAGGCGCATTTGCCATTGATTTAGCTAAAGTAAAAGGGAAACATCCCATTTTTATAGCTGAAAAAGATGGTCAAAAATTCTATGTTTTTCCGGTACGTGGCATGGGATTGTGGGATGCCATATGGGGCTATGTGGCTGTGGATGAAAACCAAATCGTCAAAGGAATCGTATTTGATCATAAGGCGGAAACACCTGGATTGGGTGGAGATATCAATAGAGATTTTTTCCAAGATAGATTTATTGGAGAGAATGTTTTTAGTGCCAATGGGGAATTTCAAAAGTTAAGTGTAATCAAAGCCTATAAAGGTGGAGATGATAAAACCGATGGAAAAGTGGATGCTATTTCTGGGGCTACTTTGACTTGTAATGGGGTTTCCAAAATGCTTTTAGACGGTTTGAAACCCTACGAAAATTATTTAAAAACCCTTCAAAAATAATCATTATGTCAGATACAAACAAAGAAGGATTATTTTCCAAAAGTAATATCAAACTCATCACAGCGCCCTTTAATGATGACAACCCTATTTCGGTTCAAGTATTGGGGATTTGTTCTGCATTAGCGGTTACTGTTCAAATGAAAAATGCCTTTGTAATGGCATTGTCTGTAACTGCAGTTATTGCATTGAGTAATGTAATCATTTCTCTTTTACGCAACCTTATTCCTAGCCGAATTAGAATTATTGTCCAATTGGTTATCGTTGCCTTGTTGGTAATATTAGTTGACTTAATTTTGAAAGCATATGCCTACGATGTAAGTAAACAACTTTCGGTATTTGTCGGTCTGATCATTACCAATTGTATTGTAATGGGAAGATTGGAAGCATTTGCATTGGGTAATACCCCTTGGAAATCGTTTTTAGATGGAATTGGTAACGGAATTGGGTATGGTATCATTCTGATGGTAGTTGCTTTTCTTAGAGAATTACTAGGTTCAGGTAAAATTTGGGGATTTGAAATTCTCGGTGATCCCATTGAAAAAACCGGATTATACGCCTATGGTTATGTGAACAATGGTTTCATTATTTTGGCGCCAATGGCGTTGATTGTTGTAGGAATTGTAATATGGGTACAACGTCACTTCAATAGAAAATTAATTGAAAAATAGTAGTAGGATATGGAATACATAAATATATTTATCAAATCGTTGTTTATTGACAACATGGTTTTTGCCTATTTCCTAGGTATGTGTTCCTTTTTGGCAGTTTCCAAAAAGGTATCAACAGCTGTTGGATTGGGTATAGCCGTAACTTTTGTTCAAATCATCACCGTTCCGGTCAATTATTTGGTTTACAAATATATGCTTGAACCTGGTGCCTTAAAATGGTTGGATCCTTCCTTAGCCAATTTGGATTTGAGCTTTCTTACCTTTATTCTTTTTATTGCATCTGTTGCTACTATGGTACAATTGGTGGAAATGATTGTGGAAAAATACTCTCCTGCTCTTTACAATTCTTTGGGCATTTTCTTGCCACTTATCGCTGTTAACTGTGCAATTTTGGGTGGTTCCTTGTTTATGCAACAAAGAGTAGATGCCGGAATTTATTCTAATATAGGTCATGTAACCACTTTTGCTTTGGCATCAGGTCTGGGTTGGGCCATTGCCATTATATTGATGGCAGCAATACGTGAAAGAATGGAATATTCTCATGTATTGGCTCCTTTGAGAGGTTTAGGAATTACCTTTATCGTCACAGGTTTAATGGCTATTGGATTTATGAGCTTTGGTGGTATTGATATGAATGCATTCAATCAACAACCTGAAGAAAAAGTCAGTGAACTGGTTCCAACAAAACCGATAGAAGCCCCAGTACAGGTTCTCGATACCTTACCCATAATCGATTCTTTGGCTGTCGATTCGTTAAAAGTTGATTCGTTGACTGTTAATCCTTTAGAGAAAAGTAAATAATATTAACCAATAAATGAAGTGAGAATTTTAAAGGATTTCCAATAAAAACCTTCTAACTTCTAACTTCTAACTTCTAACTTTATGTTTAGTATAACCGAACTTATCATTTACGCAATCATAGCATTCTTAATTCTGCTTTTGTTGATGGTTTTTATGCTGTTGTATGCTAAAACCAAATTGGTTGCCTCAGGAAATGTAAAGATTAAAATCAATGGAGAAAAAGAAATTGAGGTTCCAGCCGGAAGCTCATTGCTTTCTACCCTGGGTAATTCCAAAATATTTTTACCTTCTGCTTGTGGCGGTGGTGGCACTTGCTTACAATGCAAATGTCAAGTACACGAAGGTGGTGGAGAACCATTACCTACTGAAATACCCAACTTTACCCGTAAAGAATTGGCTCAAGGCTGGAGATTGGGATGTCAAGTCAAAGTCAAACAAGACATGGTCATCGAAGTGCCGGAAGAAGTTTTTGGTATTAAAAAATGGGAAGCTACCGTAGTATCCAACTACAATGTGGCTTCGTTTATCAAGGAATTTATTGTAGAACTTCCTGAAGATATGGACTACAAAGCCGGTGGTTACATCCAAATTGAAATCCCAAAAACTGAAGTAAAATATACCGACATTGACATCACTGCTCATCCGGTGGAACATCCAGGCGAACCTGAAAAATTCAAATTGGAATGGGACAAATTCAAATTGTGGCCCTTAGTGATGAAAAACGAAGAGCAAGTAGAAAGAGCTTATTCTATGGCTTCGTATCCTGCAGAAGGTCGTCATGTAATGCTCAATGTGCGAGTGGCTACACCACCATGGGATAAAACCACCAATGATTATATGAAAGTAAATCCTGGAGTTGCATCTTCTTATATTTTCTCTTGTAAAGCGGGTGATAAAGTGGTGGTTTCAGGACCTTACGGAGAATTCTTCATCAATGAATCTGAAGCTGAAATGCTTTATGTAGGTGGAGGAGCCGGAATGGCACCTATGCGTTCTCATTTATATCATCTTTTGAAAACCTTAAAATCCGGAAGAAAAATCACTTACTGGTATGGCGGTCGTAGCAAACGTGAGTTGTTCTACGTCGATCATTTCAAAGCTTTGGAAAAAGAGTTCCCAAACTTTAGATTCTACCTCGTTCTTTCCGAACCACTACCTGAAGATAATTGGGTTCCCAAAAAAGACGCCACGGATAAAGAAGGAGATGGATTTGTAGGATTTGTACATCAAGCGGTTATTGATCAATATTTGAATCAACACGAAGCTCCGGAAGATATCGAATTCTACTTCTGCGGTCCGCCTATGATGAATAAAGCGGTCGTAAAAATGTGCGACGACTTTGGAGTTCCCAATGAAAACGTCCGATTTGACGATTTTGGAGGATAGTTCCCAAAACATATTACATCCGATGCTCAAAACATCGGATGTGTTATTTTATAAAACCATGGTATGGTGAATTTAAAGATTCATGATGCCATGGTTTTTTCTTTTAGCCTGAGTTCAATTGTATAAATGAATGTGTGAAAATCCACTAAATCTGTGGCATTCAAACACAATTGAAAATTAGTTCCGAAAAATCCGCTTTGAAGCGTTAAAATAACCCATTGTTAACTTTATCATAAATAAAATCCGTACCTTTGTCATCCGTTTTTTCAAACGATTTAGAATCATTAATTTAACAGATATTTTATGAGAAAATTTTTGTTGTTGTTTTTTGGATTGGCATTGGGATTCAATTCCTATGCACAATCTCTAAACTCCATCAAAGGTCGTGTCTTGGAAAGTGAAACTCAAACTTCAATCAATGAAGTGAAAGCGACATTACAAGGTACAACTTTCAGTGTGTTTTCAGATGCTGAAGGTGCTTTTGTGTTGGAGAATATTCCCAATGGGGAATACGTATTGCAATTGAGTAAAGTAAAGTATGAAAACCTCTATCTTCCTGTAAGTGTTCAAGGCAAAACAGTAGATTTAGGAGACATTACACTTTATACTGATTTGTATTCCAAATTGGACAATAGTGTCATTACACTTTCCGAAGAGGAATTGACCGATGATGAAGCTGGTGGCGCTGATAACATTGCTGGCTTATTACAATCTTCCAATGATGCTTATCAACAAGCGGTAGCTTTTAACTTCAGTGCCGTTTTCTTCCAAGAAAGAGGTTACGACTCTAGTTTTGGACAAGTCCTTTTCAATGGAATTCCTATGAATAAATACGCCAATGGTCGTCCACAATGGAGCGAATGGGGCGGCTTGAATGACATGATGCGAAATGAAGAATTTGTCTCTGGCTTGAACCCTTCCGATAAAACCTTTGGAAATGTATTGGGTAGTTCTAATTATATTACACGTGCTTCTCAATACCGTAAAGGTGGACAAGTTGCCTATGCAGCTACCAATTCCAACTACGATGGTCGTGTAATGGCAACTTACAATACAGGTGTATTAAACAGTGGCTGGGCTTTCTCTCTTTCTGCTTCTCGTCGTTACGCACAAGAAGGTTACAATGAAGGTAGTGCCTACAATGCCAATGCCGGTTTTATTGCGATTGAAAAAGTAATGGGCAATCACAGTTTCAATTTGACTGCATTTTACACCCCAAACCGTCATGGTAAAAACTCTCCAAATACCCAGGAAGTTTTTGATTTGGGTGGTCAAACATACAACGCTTATTGGGGTTGGCAAGAAGGTGAAAAACGCAATTCCAGAGTAAAAGAAATTAAAGAACCTACTTTCTTCCTAAGTCATAATTGGGAAATCAACGAAAAATCTACTTTGAGCACCAATTTGATGTATCAATATGGTACCATCGGAGATAGTCGTTTAGGATATGATACTTCCAATAATCCCGATCCTACTTATTACAAAAAATTACCAAGTTATTATGTAACTCCAGGTTATGAAAATTATCAAACAGCTGTTGATTATACCTATAAATTCTTAAATGATGACCCAGATAGCCAAATCCTCTGGGATGATTTATATCAAGCCAATTATACCTTAAACGGCGATGCTGCCTACTATCTTTACGAAGATGTAGTGGACGACGAAACCATGGCAGGAAGTATCATTTTCAATTCACAATTGAAAGACAATATCAAATTGGATGCCTCTGTAATGTACAAAAATACTCGTTCTGAAAATTATGCACATATGCTCGATTTATTGGGTGCTCAATACCAAATCGATGCTGATAAATTTGAAGCAAGTGGAAGTGACCTTGGTCAAAATGACATGAATAACCCGGGTCGTGAAGTATTGAAAGGAGATAAATTCTTGTACAATTACCGTGTTGACGCCACTCAGATGGAAGGTTTTGCTCAAATGCAATTTAGCTATCAGTTTATTGATTTTTACACTTCAGTTACTTTAGGGCAAACTTCATATCAACGAGAAGGTTTATTCAATAATGGTAAATATTCCAACAATTCATTTGGAAAAGGTGAAAAACAAGATTTCCTTACCTTTGGATTTAAAGGTGGTGCCACCTATAAATTATCAGGTCGTCACTTGTTAAATATCAATGGTGGTTATATGGAGAAAGCTCCAACAGTTAATGCTAGTTATTCCAATTCTAGAGTTTCCAACGAATTGGTTCCCAACTTGTCTACTGTAAAAATCACGACAGGTGACATCAGTTATATCTATCGTTCTCCAGGTGTCAAAGCTCGTTTGACCGGATATTATACTACAATTAGAGATTTGACCAAAGTAGGATTCTATTTTGTGGAAGGTTTAAATGTTGCCAATTCCAATGCCGAAGTAGATGAAGATGCCGATTTCTTGACTACAGCTCTTTCCGGAATTGATTATCGAAATTACGGTGGTGAGTTTGGAATCGAAGTACAAGCTACTCCTACCATAAGTTTTACAGGAGCCGCATCTATAGGTGAATACTTATATGATAGCAATCCCGAAATGTTTTTAACCCTTACAGACAACTCTTATGAAGATACTTATATCAATGTTTCTCAAGGAGCTTCTTACTTAAAAAACTACAAACAATCGGGAACACCTCAACGAGGATATTCAGTAGGAATGACTTATAGAGATCCTAAATATTGGTGGGTTGGTGCCAATGCCAATCTTTTAACACATAGCTACATCAGTCTATCCGAATTCCGTCGTACCGATAATTTCTTCATAGATCCATTTGATGGACAACCTATCAACGATTTGGATCAAGAAGAAGTAGATGCTATTTTGGCTCAAGAAAAACTAGAAGATGTATTTGTAGTTAATTTGGTAGGTGGAAAATCCTGGAAAATCAAAGATAATTATGTAGGATTTTTTGCCAGTGTTAATAATTTATTGGGAGAAAGTTTCCACTCAGGTGGATTTGAACAAGCCCGTAAAGCCAATTATACCGAACTTCAGGAAGATCAAGCTCTTGAAACGCCTTTATTTGGAAACAAATATTGGTACGGTAGAGGCACAAGTTATTACATCAATTTATATTTCAGATTTTAAAAATTACTAACTTATAAAACACTTTAAACATGAAAAAATTATTTTATTTATTTGTTTTAGCAGTTTCTTTAACCGCTTGCGTTGATGATACTGACTATGATACTCCTCAAATATATGGAGAAGATCCTGTAATTCCAGCTGCACAGATGTCTAGCATTCAAAATGTAATTGCACAATGGAATGCAGCCAATCCTACAGGTACAACAGCCAATATTGTAGAATTTGTAACCGATACTGAAGCACCTGTTTATATCTCTGGTTATGTAGTGTCTGATGATCAAACCGGAAATTTTTATAAAGAATTGTTTATCCAAGATTCCCCTACCGATCCTCAATATGCTGTTAAAATAGCTGTAGATGTTGCTAGTTTATATACCAAATTCGATTTAGGTAGAAAAGTTTATTTAAAATTAAACGGTTTGGCTATTAATAAAAGTCATGGTGAAATGGTTATTGGTGAATTAATGGGCGGTGCCATTGATAATATCCGTGAAAACAAAGCCAAACAAAGTTTGTTACGCAATGCTTCTGCAGATGTATTAACTCCCAAAACCATTACAACCAACCAAATCAGTAATGCTTATGTTGGCATGTATGTGAAATTTGAAAATTTACAATTTGACCTCGATGTGGTAGGCAAACCCTATGTAAATCCTTTGGATAGTTATGATTCTTATCGCGCCATGGTTAGTTGTGAAACTGGAGGAGAAGTTGTATTGGAAACCAGTACTTTTGCAACTTTCAGAGAACAAATCGTTCAAGGTGGAAAAGGAAGTGTTGAAGGAATCCTTTCTAGAGATTATGGAGATGACTTCTTTGTTTTGAGAGTTAATAATATCGATGCTTTTACATTCAACGGTGAGCGTTGTGACCCATTATTTCAAGATGGATTTACCAATGGTTTTGCCAAATGGATGACTTATAGTGTTACGGGTGCTCAAACTTGGGTAATCGATACACAATATGGCAACCCAGGTAACTGTGCTAAAATTTCAGGGTATTCAGGTAGTAATAATGTCAATGAAGATTGGTTAATTACCAAACCTATCAATTTAACCGGTGTTACTGCTGCAAAATTGACCTTCCAATCTGCACGTAATTATTCAGGAAATAACTTGGTTGTTTATATGTCAACCAATTACGATGGCGTCAGTGCACCAAGTACTGCTACTTGGACAACACTAACTGCAACATTATCTACTACCGGATTTGCTTGGACCAATTCAGGAGACATCGACATCAATGCTGCTGCCGGTCAAGCCAATGTACGCATTGCATTTAAATATACCAGTACATCTACTGCTTCTGCAACTTACGAAATTGACAATGTAAAGATTACAGAGTTGTAATATTATATTTTCATTAACTATAAAGCCGTCTCTTCCTTAAAAAAGAGACGGCTTTTTTTTGTACATTTGGGGGACAAAAAACCCATCAGCGTTTTGAACTCTGATTAGTTAAAAAAGGAAAATGGCTACAAAAATAAATTTAGAAGAGAATAAGTATTATCACATATACAATCGTGGCAACAACAATCAAGATATTTTTTTTAATAACGAAAATTATTATTATTTCTTAAGATTATATGCAAAATATATTGATCCATTTGCTGAAACATATGCGTGGTGTTTGATGAAAAACCATTTTCATTTATTAATCTATGTAAAACCATTTGAACAAATTAATCTTGCAGATTTGTCATATACTACAACTCATCGCCCAAAAAAGATTGGCATTACTTATCAATTTTCACATTTATTTAATGCTTACACACAATCTATAAACAAAGTGTTCAATCGCTCAGGTAGTTTGTTTGAAAAAAGTTTTGAAAGAAAAATTGTAAAATCAGAAAAGTACTTCAAAAATTTAATATACTATATACATAATAATCCGGTTCATCATAAGTTTGTTGAAAATATAGCCATGTATCCTTGGTCATCATATGGAAGTGTAATTTCAAACAAGCCTACTAAACTTAAAAGAGAAAAAATCATTGACCTTTTTAAAAATGAAGTTGATTTTATCAATTATCATTCTTTAAATCATAATATATCTGATATTCAAGATTTAGTAATTGAACATTATAAATAACTTACTTCAACCCAACCCTTTCAGAGTTTGAAACTCTGAAAGGGTTCCGTAGAAAAACAAACCCAAGAATAAATCATTTTAAAGAATCTAAACCTAAAATGTAACGAATAGTATTATTGAAACCAACCCTTTCAGAGTTTGAAACTCTGAAAGGGTTTATTAAAAAAATTCCAAATCTTCTGTATGAAAAAAATTCTAATCCTAGCCTTTCTTACCCTATCCATCATCAGTTGTAACAAATCATCCGGAAATGACAATCTCTACAAATTCAAAGAGTATATTTATTATACGACTTCTGGACGCGTGTCGGTTTCTGCTCCGATTCAAATTATCTTTTCCAAAGATATTACCCAACAGAAAATTGGGGGCAAAATCAAAAGCGGCATTGTCGATATCAGTCCGGCTGTAAAAGGTCAATATATCATTAAAGATAACCGAACGATTGAAATCTATCCCGAAAAAAATCTCAAACCCAATACAGAATACACTGTCAAAGTCCAACTCAATAAGTTGTTCAACAAAGTCCCACGGGAATTTAAAAAGTTTCAATTCCAGTTTAAAACTATTGAACCCAACTTTTCCATCAATATGGGGAATATACAGTCTTATTCCAAAGAATGGCAATATCTGGAAGGAAATCTAAGCGCGGCCGATGTCATGAGCGTTGACCAATGCGGCAATGTATTAATCGCTAAACAAAACGGGAAAAACCTTTCCGTAAAATGGCAAGAAAACTCCAATACCGATTTCCATTTTACCATAGACAGTATCCAACGTCCTATGGAAGATTCGGAAGTAGAAATAACTTGGAACGGTAAAAAAGCCGGAATTGACAACAAGGGATCTCAAAAAATAATCATTCCGGGACAAAACCGATTTGTCATTTTAGGTGTTAATGTGGTACAAAAACCCGAACAATACCTCGAAGTCAACTTCTCTGATCCATTGTTGAAAACCCAGAATTTTAATGGATTGGTAACGCTAGAAGGTGCAGGAAACTTACGTTATACAGTAGATGGTAACGTCTTAAAAGTATATCCGCAAAATACACTTGAAGGTAATACCAAAATCGAAATCTTTGCCGGAATCGAAAGCGAAGATGGTATCAAATTGAAAGAAAATTATTTAGAAACAGTCGAGTTTGCCCAACTCAAACCCGAAATTCGTTCCATTAACAAAGGCGTTATCCTTCCCGATTCAAAAAAACTAACCTACAACTTTGAAGCAGTTAATATCAAATCGGTTACAGTAAGAGTCGTTAAAATATTTGAAAATAACATTCTGCAATTCCTACAAGACAACGAACTGTCTTCAAGCGATTCTTACAACATCCGAAAAGTAGGGCGAAGAGTTGCTAAAAAGAAAATCACGCTGATTCAAGATGAAAAACAAAACACCGGAAAATGGACCGCCTATGCGATAGACTTAGCCGAGTTAATCAAAACCGAACCTGGTGCCATTTACCGCGTCGAATTGAGTTTTGATAAAGATGATGTCATCTTTAATTGCGAAACGCCTGTAGAGGCTTCTGATGAAGAAGACAGTGAGGAAGAATACTATGAAGAAGATTATTATTACGATAGTGAAGAAGATTATACCACTGAACAAGCAGAAGATTTGGAAGAACGCGAAGAACAATATTGGGATAACCTTATCTACAATTACAAACGATATAACTACAATTGGCGTCAACGCGAGAACCCTTGCCATAGTGCATTCTACAATGAAGAAAAAATTGTAGTTTCCAATATTTTGGCATCCAATATCGGTTTAATAGTCAAAAGAGGACAAAACCACAACTTTAATTTTACCGTTACCGATATCCTGACAACCGAACCCATAGCCGGAGCCAAAGTAACGTTATACAATTTCCAAAAACAAGAGATTGCATCTGTTAAAACCAATGGTGAAGGACTGGCAGAAATCAAAACTGAAGCCAATGCCTATTTTGCTATTGCTTCATTCAATGATCAAAAAACTTATCTCAAAATCAATGATGGTAACTCGCTTTCCTTGAGTAAATTTGACGTATCCGGAAAAGAAATGAAAAAAGGACTCAAAGGTTATCTCTACGGAGAAAGAGGCGTATGGAGACCCGGAGACACCTTACACCTTACCTTTGTGCTTAATGATAAGTCCAATCCTATTCCAAAAGGTCATCCGGTAAACTTCGAACTAAGAGATGCTCGCGGTCAATTGGTTTACAAACAGGTAAGTTCACATGACCTAGATAAATTCCATAAATTCATAGTGCCTACAAATGCTGCAGCCCCTACGGGTAACTGGATTGCTACCGTAAAAGTAGGAGGTGCCAGCTTTAATCAAGTGTTGAAAATAGCTACAGTCAAACCCAATAGATTCAAACTCAATATAGATTTTAATAAAGGTGAAGTCATCAAAGCCAAAGACGGAATTAAAGGGACTTTGGCCGTTTCATGGTTACACGGTGCAATTGCCAAAAATGTCAAAGTAGATGTCAAAATGAAGTTGACTCCCATTTCAACCGCATTTAAAAACTATTCACAATATATATTTGAAGACCCAACACGTGAATACAAAGGAGATGAAATTACCATCTATGAGGGAACTGCAAATGCTGAAGGAAAAGCAAGTATTGTCAAGGCACTTCCGGCTACCCAGTCGGCTCCGGGAATGTTGAAAGCTACCTTTATGACACGAGCATTTGAACCCGGAGGTGATTTTTCTATGGATGTGTTTTCTAAAAATGTAGCTCCTTTCAGTTCATTCGTAGGATTGTTACCCGCCAAAATAGACAATTATGGTTCTTATACAACAGATAAAAACACAACTTTTAGCATTGTTTCGGTTACAGATGAAGGTAAAGCCATTGCTCGAAAAGGATTGGAAATCAAAGTTTATAAAATAGATTGGAGATGGTGGTGGAGTTCGTCTTATGACAATGTAGCAAGCTATGTAAGTAGCCAATATCACGAACAAACGTATGATAAAACCGTTCAAACCGATGGTACAGGGAAAGCTTCCTTTACCCTTAAAATACCCAATGAAAAAGGTGGCCGTTATCTCATTCGCATCACAGATCCGGTAAGTGGCCACGCAACAGGTCTCATTACTTATTTCTATCGTGATTGGTGGAGAAGTCCGGGTGGAAGTGATGACCAATCGGCTAATATGTTGGTATTTGCTACCGATAAAACCAAATACAACGTTGGTGAAACTGCACATTTGACTTTCCCTTCGGGATCAGAAGGTAGGGCTTTAATCAGTATTGAAAATGGAAGTGGCGTTGTTGATCAACGTTGGGTGAAAACCAAAAAAGGCGAAACCAAAGTAGATGTACCGATTACCATTGCCATGTCTCCCAATGTGTTTATAAACATCTCTCTTTTACAACCTCATGCTATAACTGCCAATGATTTACCTCTTCGCCTGTATGGAGTCATTCCTATCATGGTGGAAGATCCGCAAACGCGATTGAATCCGCAAATCAATATGCCTGAAGTTTTGAAACCGGAAGAAGATTTCACGGTCAAAGTTTCAGAGAAAAACGGCAAAGCCATGACCTATACCTTGGCAGTCGTTGATGAAGGTTTGCTGGATATTACCCGCTTCAAAACCCCAAATGTGTGGGAGGAATTCAATCAAAAACAAGCTTTAGGAGTTACAACCTGGGACATTTACGACGAAGTCATAGGCGCTTATGGTGGCAGTATAGATCAGGTATTCAGTATTGGTGGTGATGAAGGTGCCATTTCAAAAAAAGGTAAAAAAGCCAATCGTTTCAAACCAGTAGTTACTTATCTCGGCCCATTCCGGTTGGAAAAAGGGAAAACAGCTTCTCACACCATCCACATGCCAAATTATGTAGGTTCAGTACGAACCATGGTTGTAGCCGGAGACAACTCAAAAAATGCTTATGGTAGTGTCGATAAAACTACTCCTGTTCGCAAACCATTGATGTTATTGGCTAGCTTACCTAGAAAATTATCACCTAGCGAAAAGGTCACTCTGCCGGTTACCGTATTTGCCATGGAAAATAAGGTGAAAAATGTAACAGTCAAGGTAACACCCGAAAATGGAATCAATGTTATTGGTTCTGCCAGTCAATCATTGACATTTGATAAACCTGATGAAAAAATGCTGTATTTTGAACTTGACGTCAGCAAAGCAAAGGGTATAGGAAAAGTTAAAGTAACAGCTTCAGGAAATGGGGAAACAGCTTCCTACGAAGTGGAAATTGATATTGTAAATCCCAATCCGGTAACCAATAAATATATAGATATTGAATTGATGCCCAATAGCTCTCAAGAAGTGTCCTTCAGTACATTTGGTGAACCTGGAACCAATTCCGCTCAAATGGAGTTTTCTACTTTCCCGCAAATGG
The DNA here is from genome assembly GCA_011391075.1 of Flavobacteriia bacterium. Taxonomy (GTDB): domain Bacteria; phylum Bacteroidota; class Bacteroidia; order Flavobacteriales; family Flavobacteriaceae. The sequence continues at coordinate 29,653 of JAABRF010000023.1, forward strand.
ACTTCAACCGTCGTTTGCAATATCTGATACAATATCCGCATGGTTGTGTGGAACAAACTACTTCAAGTGTGTTCCCACAATTATACTTATCTGACTTGTTTGATATGACGGCACAACAAAAACAAAATACCCAATATTACATCAAAGAAGGTATCAAAGCCTTGGGTATGTTCCAAAATCCGGATGGAGGAATGGGATATTGGCGTGGTGATCGTTCAGCAGATGATTGGGGAACCAGTTATGCAGGACATTTTATGTTGGAAGCCGAGAAAAAAGGATATGCGTTACCCTTAACATTTAAAACCAATTGGTTGAAATATCAAAAACAAGCAGCCAAAACATGGAGGCCAACCTATAGAAGCTATAACACCGATTTAGCACAAGCCTATAGGTTGTATACCCTTGCATTAGCAGGTCAACCCGATTTGGCAGCTATGAATCGATTGAGAGAATTTGCCGAAATATCCAATGAAGGTCGTTGGAGGTTGGCTGGTGCTTATGCATTGGCTGGACAAAAAGAAGTGGCAAAACAACTCGTCAATCAATCGAATATTGAAATAATTTCAAATACTTACGATTATTACACATATGGTTCGGTTGACAGAAACCGAGCGATGGCAATGGAGACTTTATTGCTCATCAATGATAAAAAGTACGTAGAAATGTCCAAAACTATTGCTCGTGAATTGAGTACAGACCATTGGATGAGTACGCAATCTACAGCCTACTCTTTATTGGCAATGGCTAAAATGGTAGAAAAAGGTGGTGGCAAATCTATTGATGTAAACTATCAATTGAGTACAATTTCTGAGCATGTTAAAACCCAGCAAGCCATTGCTTTACGAACTACTAAATTGGCGGAAGGTTCCTACAAAGTCAATTTTACCAATAAAGGCAGTACTGTAGTATTTATTAGGGTACTATATAGCGGTAAGTTGCCGGTTGGCGAAGAAGTTAGTAGCAACAGAAATCTCAATGTGATGGTGATTTATGAAACTCCAGAGGGCAAACCAATTGATATTGGGAAACTCATGCAGGGTACTGATTTCAAAGCCAAAGTAACCGTTACGAATAACTCAAGTAATTTTATAGACAATGTTGCGCTTACCCAAATTTTCCCAAGTGGATGGGAAATTATCAATACTGATTTTGCCGGATATGGCACAACAACAACTCAAATTGCCGATTTTATAGACATAAGAGATGATAGGGTTAATTTCTACTTTGATTTGGGAGGTAATAAATCAAAGACCTTTGAAGTAGACTTGAATGCATCATACCTTGGCAAATACTATAGATATGGAGCTCAGGCTGAGGCCATGTACAACAATGAGTATTTTGCCCGTACTAAAGGTGCTTGGGTGGATGTTGTAAAGTAGATAAGCTATTTTAAAAAATATAACCACAGATTCTCCAACTATTTCATTTTGAGAGTCTGTGGTTTTTATATTTAAGTTGTTGATAAAGCAATCTGCCACAAGATAGTGGCTATATAACTAATTAGGGTCTGCTGAAAAAGTCTTACAATAAAGTTTTTCAATAAGTTAAAGTGAGTTTTTTCAATTCATGTGCACAGATTTTAATTGTTTTTACTTAAAATCCTTGCA
>JAABRF010000024.1 GCA_011391075.1 Flavobacteriia bacterium
TGGTCTGATTGGAATGTTGTCTAGTTTTGGATTGCTCAGCCGTACCAAAACCATGTATATTTATGCACCTGTAGGACTCAAAGCCATCATTGAATTACAACTGCAAGTCTCAGAAACTAAAATTGGATTTCCCATTGAATTTCACGAATTAACCGATTCAAAAAGTCTCCTGATATTTGAAGATAAAAATGTTGAAGTATATACCATTCCCTTGACCCATCGCATATATACCAATGGTTTTCTCTTTAAGGAAAAACCCGATTTGCACAACCTTTGTATGGAAAGGATTCTTCAATATCCTGAAATCCAAAGATGTGACTATTTCAATTTGAAAAAAGGTAAAGATTTTGTTCAGTCTGATGGTAGTGTCATTGCAAATGCAATACTTACTTTACCACCCAAAAAACCACTTCAATACGCTTTTTGTAGCGATACTTCTTACCAACCTAGAATCATTCCCTTGATCAAAAATGTGGACTTGTTGTATCACGAAGCCACCTTTACTAGTAAAGATGAAGAATTGGCCATTAAAACAGGACATGCTACTGCTAGACAAGCTGCGCAAATTGCCAAAAAAGCCAAAGTTGGCAAACTCATCATCGGACATTTTTCAAACAGATACAGAGGATTTCACGATCACCTTGTGGAAGCTAGAAAGGTGTTTGAAAACACTGAATTGGCTAGTGATGGAGGTACAATTATAGTCAATTGATAATTTTGTGAGACGTGAGTTTAACTTTCGTAAAGATTGAGCCTTCCGATGAACTTTAGTCATCGGATGACATGAAGTTTAAAAACTGAGAATCTGGTAGGCGTGGTTTTTGGTTTCCACCTTTTCAATGATGCTTTCAATCATGCCATCGGCATTGATGATGAAGGTAGTACGATGAATGCCGTCAAATTCTTTTCCCATAAATTTCTTGGGACCCCATACTCCATAGGCCTGAATCACTTCTTTGGAAACATCAGCAATTAAAGGAAACGGCAATTGATTTTTATCACAGAAATTCTTTTGTTTGACAACTGCATCAGCACTTACACCAACTACTTTATAATTTTTATCAAGAAAATCCTGATAGTGATCCCTGAGGTTTTGAGCCTCCAATGTACAACCCGGAGTACTAGCCTTGGGATAAAAAAACAAAACCAGTTTACTGCCCACAAAATCGGATAGTTGGATAGGATTACCGTTTTGATCAAGCGATTTGAAATCAGGGGCTTTGTCGCCTATTTTTAAATGTTTCATTTTATTGTGAGTCATCTTTTCAGAAGACATTTGGGGTTAATGAATGATGAGGAGCAATTTATACTCCGATTTGGAAATAGGTAAAGCCCATTTGAGCCAGTTCTATATCATCATATTGATTTCTTCCGTCAAAAATGACCGGATGTTTCAGTTTGGATTGTATCAGATCAAAATCGGGACTGCGAAATTCTTTCCACTCTGTTACCAATACCATGACATCGGCTCCGTCCAATGCTTCGTATTTATCGGATACATAAGTTATCCCTTCAATATCCTTGAAGTAATATTTTTGAGCAATTTCCATGGCTTCAGGATCGTAAGCTTTTACTTTAGAACCGTTTTGAATCAAATATTTAATCAAGGTAATGGCACTTGCTTCACGCATATCATCAGTACCAGGCTTAAATGCCAATCCCCAAACAGCAATGGTTTTACCTTTCAAATCTCCATTGAAATATCGAGATATTTTGGCACCTAAAACTTCCTTCTGACTTTTATTAACCGCTTCCACGGCTTCCAACAAACGAGGAGTATAGTGATAATCCTGAGCTGTTTTAATTAAAGCTTGGACATCTTTAGGGAAACAACTGCCACCATATCCTGCTCCGGGATAAATAAAACTATAACCTATACGCGTATCACTTCCTATACCGTGACGAACCATATTGACATTGGCTCCCACTCTTTCACAAATATTAGCCATTTCATTCATAAAACTAATTTTGGTTGCCAACATCGCATTGGAAGCATATTTGGTCATTTCCGATGAAGCCGTATCCATCATGATCAATCGATCATTTTTGGTCATAAATGGTTTGTACAATTTATGCATTACTTCAAAAGCATCATGGCTTTGCGCTCCGACAACAACCCTATCAGGTTGCATGAAATCGGCTACGGCAACACCTTCTTTAAGAAATTCGGGATTGCTGATGATTTCAAATTTGAAATTTACTTGGCGTTGATCCAATGCCTTTTGGATTTCATTCTGAACCAATTGAGCAGTTCCAACGGGAACCGTTGACTTATTGACAACCCACAAATCCTTTTGCATGGTTGACCCAATTTCACGAGCAACAGATTTGACATGTTGTAAATCGGCACTTCCATCTTCACCCATAGGAGTTCCTACAGCTATAAACACCACTTCCGATTGATTAATAGCATCGGCAACTTGAGTAGTAAAAAATAAGGTTTTATGTTCGATATTATCCTGAACCATCTTTTGTAAACCTTTTTCATAGATGGGAATAATTCCTTTTTTAAGGTTTTCAATTTTTCTTTCATCAATATCTACACAAATGACGTGATTTCCCATTTCTGCAAAACAAGTTCCGGTAACCAAACCTACATAACCTGTTCCTATAATTGTGACTTTCATAAAAGTTATTATTAATATATACCTTAAGCGCTTAAGGCTTTTTGTTGTTTTTTGTAAATGACGGCTGAAATTAAAATACTTACTTCATATAGTAACAATACCGGAATGGTTACTATAATTTGACTGATTACATCAGGAGGCGTAATAATTGCTGCTAATATCAAGACGATAATAATGGCGTGTTTGCGATATGTCCTCAAAAATTTGGGTGTAACTATGCCTATTTTTGATAAAAAATAAATAATTATAGGCAATTCAAACATGATACCCGATGCTAAAACTGAAGATTTCATTATAGAAAAATAAGAACTCAACGGTATTAAATTTTTAACCGTATCGGAAACCGTATAATTACTCAAAAACTGAATTGACATGGGAGAAATAACATAATATCCAAACAGAACCCCAATAAAAAATAATAAGGATGATATGATTATAAATGCGGAGGCATAGTTTTTTTCCTTCTTATACAAACCCGGACTGATAAACTTCCACACTTCCCATAAAATATAAGGGAAAACCAAAATCAACCCGGCAATAAATGAAATCCAAATATGCGTGGAAAATTGGCCTTGCATGCTGTTACTTATCAATTCAAAAGGCAATTCGGTGATACACAAACTAGGTGAGTCTATCCTTTCTCCCAATTTACACAAATACTGATAGGTCACAAAATCTACTTTGCTAGGTCCAAATAAAATGCCATCAAACAACAATTCTTTAAAGGAAAATGCCAAAACAGCACCTATTAAAATGGCAATAGTAGAACGGATTAACATCCATCTCAACACTTCCAAATGGTCCAAAAAAGACATTTCCTTACCTCTATGCTCTTCCTCTGGATTTCCAATTAAATTTTGATCACTCATTCTCTTATGTCTCTTTTAAACCCAATTGGGTCAATTTAAACTTCATTTTTAAAGAATTCCTTCTTTCAATAAATCATGTAAATGTATAACCCCAACATATTCTTGAGCATTGGCAACTAACAATTGAGTAATGTTATGATTTTCCATTTTTTGCAATGCATCCACTGCCATGGCATCACCTTCAATTGTTCTAGGATTTATGCTCATGATGTCTCTGGCTTTTAAAGTGTCAAAATTAATGTTTTTTTCGAGCATACGCCTCAAATCTCCATCAGTTATTATACCTATGAGTATATTATTTTCTACAACGGCTGTTGTTCCTAGTCTTTTGCTAGAGATTTCCACGATAACTTCCTTAATTCCAGCATCGGGATGTACCTGTGGTTTTTGATTTTTAACCAAAACATCACTAACTCTCAAATATAATTTTTTACCTAATGCTCCACCTGGATGATATTTAGCAAAATCCTTGCTGGAAAAACCTCTGAGTTCAAGAAGCGCAACAGCTAAAGCATCTCCCATTACCAATTGAGCAGTAGTACTGGTGGTAGGTGCCAAATTATTGGGACAAGCTTCCTTTTCTACAAAAGTATTCAAAACAAAGTTGGATTCCAAAGCTAAATAGGATTCCGTATTACCGGTAATTGCAATAATCGTATTTCCAAAGCTCTTGATCAAAGGCAAAAGCACTTGTATTTCGGGCGTATTACCACTTTTGGAAATACACACAACTGTATCATCTTTTTGAATGATTCCCAAATCTCCATGAATAGCATCTGCAGCATGCATAAAAATAGCCGGAGTACCAGTGGAATTAAAGGTGGCCACAATTTTGGCTGCAATATTGGCACTTTTACCAATACCGGTTACAACCACCCTTCCTTGTGACTTGTTAATAGCTTGCACTGCATTTGCAAAATCGTCATTCAAAAAAGACAACATCCCTTTTATGGCCTCACTTTCCATAAGAATTGTAGATTTAGCACTATCGATTAAATCTTGATTGGAGCGGATTTCTTTCATTTGGATAGGATTCAAATAGGATTGATAATTGACTAATTTGGTTACAAAATAATTTGTATTGTTTATCTAAAATATTTTAGTAAATTCGTGTCTGATAAATGACAACAATTAGTCTAATAGAATAATTGCAAAAATATCTAAAAATTTTCAAATTATTATCAAATGCAAGTTTCCGAAATGGATTTACACCAAGCTCTGAAAAAGTACTTTGGATTCGATGGTTTTATAGGACTACAAGAAGTAGTCATCAAAAGTATTTTGGATGGTAACAATACCTTTTGTATTATGCCTACCGGAGGAGGAAAATCATTGTGTTATCAACTCCCTGCTTTATTGAAAGAAGGTACTGCAATAGTAGTGTCGCCCTTGATAGCTCTGATGAAAAACCAAGTAGATGCCATCAGAGGCGTATCGGAAAATCCGGGTATTGCCCATGTTTTAAATTCCTCTTTGACCAAAGGCGAGATCAGGCAAGTGATGAGTGACATCGAAAATGGTATCACAAAATTACTCTATGTTGCTCCCGAATCTTTAACCAAGGATGAATATACAGAGTTTCTCAAAAATCAAAATATTTCATTTGTTGCCGTAGATGAAGCCCACTGTATTTCGGAATGGGGCCATGATTTTCGGCCGGAATATCGCAATTTACGCAATATTATCAATGAAATTGACGACGTACCTATTATTGGTTTGACAGCTACAGCCACTGAAAAAGTAGAAGAAGATATTCTGAAAACCCTTCGTATGACAGATGCCAAAACTTTTAAAGCATCCTTCAATCGTCCCAATTTATTTTACGACGTTCGTCCTAAAACCAAAGAAGTAGAAAAAGACATCATCAGATTTGTACGTAAATATGCCAATAAATCGGGAATTATTTATTGTCTGAGTCGTAAAAAAGTTGAAGAAATTGCAGAGGTTCTACAAGTAAATGGCATCAAAGCCGTACCCTATCATGCAGGATTGGATGCTAAAACCAGATCCAAGCATCAAGATATGTTTTTGATGGAAGAAATCGATGTAGTAGTGGCAACCATTGCATTTGGAATGGGTATTGACAAACCCGATGTTCGATTTGTCATACACCACGATATGCCTAAGAGTTTGGAGAGTTATTACCAAGAAACCGGTCGAGCAGGACGTGATGGTGGTGAAGGCTATTGTTTGGCTTATTATTCTTATGACGATATCGAAAAATTGGAGAAATTTTTATCAGGTAAACCTGTAGCAGAACAAGAAATTGGAAATGCCTTGTTGCAAGAAGTTATCGGATATGCTGAAACCTCAATGAGTCGTAGAAAGTACTTATTGCATTATTTTGGTGAAGAATTTGACGATGAAACCGGATTGGGTGCCGATATGGATGACAATATGCGCAATCCAAAGCCAAAAAAGGAAGCCCAAGACGAAGTTAAATTGCTTCTGGAAGTAGTCAAAGGAACCAATGAGCAATACAAATCCATCAATGTGGTCAATACCGTTGCCGGTAAATCAAATGCCATGTTGAAATCGCATAAAACCGACAAACATCCATTGTTTGGTAAAGGTAAAGAGAAAAAACCCGAGTTTTGGATGGCTTTAGTCAGACAAGTACTGGTAAAAGGGTATTTGAGAAAAGAAATTGAACAATATGGCGTATTAAAACTCACTTCACGTGGACTCGAATTTATTGAGCATCCCGTTTCATTTATGATGACAGAAGATCATAGTTATGAAATGAATGATGACGATTCCATCATGACAAGTGGCGGTGTAGGTGGTGGTGCAGCCGATGAAAATTTGATGAGAATGCTCAAAGATCTTCAAAAGAAAGTTGCCAAAAAAAACGGAGTACCACCTTATGCAGTGTTTCAGGAAACCTCTTTGGAAGATATGGCATTAAAATACCCAATTAATTTGGATGAATTGTCCAATGTATTTGGCGTTGGAGAGGGAAAAGCCAAGAAATTTGGGGCAGAATTTGTCGATTTAATTGCCCGTTATGTAGAAGAAAATGAAATCATTAGACCCGATGATTTGATTGTTAAAAGTACCGGTACCAATTCGGTTTTAAAACTCTTTATCATTCAAAATACTGATCGGAAGATCCCATTAGAAGACATTGCCCGTTCAAAAGGTATTGAATTGGAGGAATTGATAGAAGAAATGCAACGTATTGTATATTCAGGAACCAAACTCAAAATGGATTACATCGTTGATGAGATTTTGGATGAAGATCAACAACAAGAGATTTTTGATTATTTTATGGAATCGGATAACGACAAGATCGAAACCGCCATGAAGGAATTTAAAGGCGAATATGAGGAAGATGAGTTGCGGTTGATGCGTATTAAGTTTATCAGTGATGTTGCCAATTAGCACTTCGACAAGCTCAGTGATCTATATTAGAAATTAGAAGTTAGAAATTAGAAGGCGGAAATGAATTCAAAGATACATTGAAAAAAACCATACTTATTGTCGGTGTTCTTTTTGTATCAACCTTATTGGGTGGATGGTATTTGTATTCGCATTACATCAAACATACGCTAATCCGAGTTGAACAGAATATTCAGCAACAATATGATTCTATGAAAAGCGTTACCAAAGTCCCAGAAGGCGTTTTGGATCAGAATTGCATCTACGACTTAGATACTCAAACCGATGACTTTTTAAAAGGAATCCCAGAATTTTCAAATTATACTTGGAATAATGATTTGAAACAAGCTACCATTATTCTCAATGAAAATGAAACCATGATTGTGGAACGCGGTGGCTGTAATCACTTTAGTTTTTATAGTACCATCCAGCTTGAAAAATCAGATTTAACTGTTCAAAATCAAAAAGAAATATTTACAAAAGCATTGTGGATGGCAGAGAAACTGTTTGAAGTCCAAGATTATAATTTCTTTTTAACGGCATTGGATACAGGTGATTATTCAATTCAGAAATACAAGCATCAATTTTTAATTGTATTTGAATCGGAAGCATATTGTAATGCTGAATTACTTTTTACAGTAGATCCTGAAACCCAACAGGTGCAAATTAAAATTGGATATTACCTGTGTTGAGAACCGATAGATAGTCCCTATGGGACATTGTTGATAGATGTTTTTGCCTCTTAACGATGAATAGTCCCTATGGGACATTGTTGGAGTTTACTTATTTACCTGTAGACAGTCCCTATGGGACATTGTTGATAGTTGTTGTTGCCTCTTACCGATAGATAGTCCCTATGGGACATTGTTGGAGCTTACTTATTACCTATTGATAGTCCCTATGGGACAAAAAAAATGTGACCTAAGCTAATTCTTGGGAGATGATTATTATTCAAAAAAATGAAACAAATTCTTGAATAACAAATTATTAATCTACTCACATTTGACTAGATTAAATACATCAATAACGATAGTCAAATATTCAAGAAAGGATAAACTAAAACTTAAAAGACTTAAAATAAAAAAAATCCATCAATCCCAGAAAGAAAGAAACCCCCAATAAACAAGTGTTCATCAGAGGTTTCATACCCAAAAAAATGGGATCAATACTGTTTTTTTTGGGTACAGCGTTGATAGAATATTTTTTTTTCACTTGACAAAAGTAATAAAGAATCTGAATTTCAAACTATAATTTATAATTTTTTTTGTTAAAAAATTGATTTTGCATTTATGATGATTTAATATCTGCTTTCATTTTATTTTTCAAATATATTCATCAATATTTGCAAAATATATCTTATTTTTATAAGTTTTAATTATTGAAATATGCAGAGACAAACGAGATTGGTTATTCAGAATGTTAAACCCCAACTGGATAATGGTATTTATTTTATAAAAAGAATTGTAGGTCAAGAAGTTAATGTATCAGCTGATATACTCGCTGATGGTCATGATGCATTGGGTTGTTCCTTGAATTTTAAACATGAAACGGATAAAAAATGGAGTGAAGTTCGCATGAATTCGCATACATACGACGAATTTTTTGCTACCTTTAAAGTAGAGAAACAAGGTTTTTATAATTATCAGATTGAAGCTTGGATTGATTATGCTTTAAATTGGCAACACGGTACTACTCGAAAAATCCAAGATCATCAAATTGTTAAGAGCGAATTACTGGAAGGCGCATTGTTTTGCAAAGCACTTTTATCAAAGAGTTCCAAAACAGAAAAGAAATTTTTGGAAATTGCCATTGAAGCATTTGAAGATGAAAAAAAATACAGTTTTGCTTTAGATTTAGCTCAATCTTCAGAATTGCATCAAATATTCTTAAAATATCCTACCAAAACACTCTCCAATAAATCACCAGAATTACAAGTTTACGTAGACAGAAAAAAAGCTTTATTCAGCACTTGGTATGAATTTTTTCCGCGCTCGGCTTCATCTGTGGAAGGGAAGCATGGTACGTTTAAAGATTGTGAAAAATTATTACCTCGTATAGCCGAAATGGGTTTTGACACCTTGTACTTTCCTCCTATCCATCCTATAGGGGAAATCAATAGAAAAGGTAAAAATAATGCCACTATTGCTCAAATTGAAGATGTAGGATCTCCATGGGGAATTGGTTCCAAATATGGTGGTCACAAATCCATACATCCTGAATTGGGAACACTGAAGGATTTAAAAAATTTGGTTCAAAAAGCTCAAGCACTCGATATAGAAGTTGCTTTAGATTTTGCCCTTCAAGCCGCACCCGACCATCCTTATGTTAAAGAACACCCACAATGGTTTAAATGGCGTCCGGACGGAACTGTACAATATGCTGAAAACCCACCCAAGAAATATCAAGATATTCAACCCATCTATTTTGAAAGTGATGATTGGAAAAATCTTTGGCAAGAATTGTTGGATGTCGCTTTATACTGGGTTGAAGAAGCCGGAATTAAGATTTTCAGAGTAGATAATCCACATACCAAACCCTTTTATTTTTGGGGATGGCTCATAGGTGAAATCAAGAAAAAACATCCTGATGTACTGTTTTTGGCTGAAGCTTTCACTCGACCCAAAATCATGCATGAATTGGCCAAACAAGGTTTTACACAATCTTACACTTATTTTACTTGGCGTAATTCCAAACACGAATTAACTGCCTATGTGGAAGAAATGACAAAAACAGGTCAAAATGAATTTTTTAGACCTAATTTTTGGCCCAATACACCCGACATTTTGCCATTTCACCTACAATCACAAAACGAAGCCATGTACTTAATAAAGTATTTTTTGGCAGCAACTTTGAGTTCAAATACTGGTATATACGGACCTGTATATGAATACATGATTCATGAAGGATTACCGGGTAAGGAGGAATATTTAAATTCTGAAAAATACGAAATTAGGCTTTGGGATTGGCAATTACGCAATAAAATAACAGCCTTGATTACCAAAATTAATTTGATTAGAAGGGATAATACATCCTTGCAACAAACCAACAATGTTGTTTTTTGTCCCTCTGATCAAGAATCTATCATCTCATATTATAAATTTAGTGATGATAAACACAATCAAACTTTGATGGTTTGCAATTTGGAACCCAGTTACAACAAGCAAGCTTTAGTTCGATTGCCTGTTGAACACATCGGACATCAACCTGTAAGGGTTCTAGATTTAATAACCGGAAATTCATATTGGTGGGATAAGGAATGGAATTTTATTGAATTACATCCTACTTTACCTTTCCATTTATTTAAATTGGAATGGCATTAAACTGAAACCTAATTTTTAAGCATTGAAGGGATTTACTATGAATCTCAAAGTGTAGATACCATATTAAAAGTAAGTATTATGGACCATGATTTTAATATTGAAGATTTAACCACATTTGAATTTCCAAATGTGAAATGGGAAAATGCATTCGAAAACGAAGAATTTACTAAAATATTCTCTTCTGAAATTTTGGAAAAATACATCATTCATAAACGTTGGTATGGTGGTAAAGCCAGCACATTGAAATACATCGAAATTGTAGATTACTTCAAATTAAAATCTACTAAAAACACTTTTTTTGGGGTATTACTTGAAGTCAATTTTAAAGAAGCTTTTTACCAGCATTATTTTATGCCATTGGCATTTATGAGTAAGGAAGATCTTGACACCAAGAAGATCATTGCTTCCGTAAAAATGGAAGATACACAAGGATATTTGGTAGATGCCTTACATCAGGAAGATTTTAGACGTTTACTTTTCGAAAATATTGTTGCTTCCAGATCCATTAAAGGCAGTAAGCTTGTTTTCCACAAAGGAAGCATATTGGAAAATGAAAAGTATGAAGAATCGCATTTTATGGGATTGGAACAAAGTAATACTTCCCTAATTTTCAATCACACACATGTTTTAAAAATATTCAGACGCATTTATGTAAGTGTAAATCCCGATTATGAAATCAGTAGATTTCTCACCGAACGCATGCATTTCCCCAATGCTCCGGCCTATTCCGGCAGTATCAATATGGTGGGAAATGAGGGCATGATTACTTTGGGCTTGATGCAAGAATTGGTTCCCAATCAAGGTGATGCGTGGAATTATATGTTGGATAAAATTCACGTAGTTTTTGAAAACCTAAGTAAAAAGAACATCAATACCGAACGCCTGACTGATATTTCCATGTTCAAACGGCTGAAAATAACTGACATTCCACCCGAAATAATCGATTGGGTAGGGCTCAGTTTGTTTATCAGTGTAAAAAAACTTGCACTTCGTACTGCAGAAATGCACGTGGCACTGGGAAGTGATACACATGAAACTGCATTTACGCCAAGTTCTTACAATGGAGATTATTCAGTATGGTTGAAAAACCGTCTTTTATATCAATTTCAAAATCGGTTGAATATCATCGAGAATAAAATGGGTGAATTGGACGGATTGGCTTTGGAATTGGCTCATAAATTTTTGGATTATAAAAAAATGGTCCGAACCAAATTTGTAGATTTCGATTGGACTAAAATGAAATCAGAACGCATCAGGATTCACGGTGACTATCATTTAGGACAAGTTTTGGTAAACGGAGATGACTTTTACATCCTCGATTTTGAAGGAGAACCTGAAAGTACCATTCGAGATAGAAAAGTCAAGCAACCACCTTTAAAAGATGTCGCAGGATTGTTTAGATCATTTCATTATGCCATTTATGCGACGATTTTCAATCATCCCAATGAATTCCCATTTGAACAAGAAAAATTATTCAGTGTGGGAGAAATATTGTACCGCTATCTGGTAGGTGTCTTTTTAGAAACTTATGTTGAAAAAGTTCAATCCGAAAATTTGAATATTGGATACAACCACGAAATTGAATTTCTTTTGAAATATTGCCTATTGGAAAAAGCCGTATATGAATTGGGTTACGAACTCAATTCCCGACCTAGTTGGGCGGTTATTCCGTTGCGGGGAATTCAGAGTATTATGCAGTATTGAGAAATTAGAAGTTAGAAGATAGAAGTTAGAATTTTCCAGGTAAGTTTGGGGAATATATTAATCAAACAAATACATTACAAAAAGTGAATTACGTACAAGCTTATTCCTTATTTTCGGAGTTTGACATTGATTTGTTCAAATCCGGTAAACATTACAAATTATATGAAAAAATGGGTGCTCATCCCATTGAAGTCAAAGGCGTAAAAGGGGTTTATTTTGCCGTTTGGGCGCCATCTGCCAAATCTGTTTCGGTAGTAGGAGATTTCAACTTCTGGATACAAGGAGAACATTTGCTTCATGTGAGATGGGATAGTTCGGGTATTTGGGAAGGTTTTATTCCCCATGTAGAAGTAGGAACAACTTACAAATACAAAATTCAATCCTACAACGGAGACATCATCACCGAAAAAGCTGATCCATTTGCCCGTTTTTGTGAAAAGCCACCTCATACCGGTTCTATCATTTGGGATACAGAATATGAGTGGAATGACACTTCATGGATGGATTATCGCAAGGATAAAAATGCTTTAGATAAACCTTTTTCCGTATATGAAGTCCATTTGGGTTCCTGGCGAAGAAATATGCTAGAAAACAGATCTTTGACCTATAGAGAAATGGCAGTGGAACTAGTAGATTATATCAAGGAAACCGGTTTTACCCATGTGGAATTTATGCCTATTATGGAATATCCTTATGATCCTTCATGGGGATATCAATTGGTTGGATATTTTGCTCCAACTTCTCGATTTGGTTCGCCTCAGGATTTCAAATATTTGGTAGATGCTTTACATCAAGCCGGAATAGGTGTGATTTTGGATTGGGTTCCTTCGCATTTTCCTGAAGATTCACATGGTTTGGGTAATTTTGATGGCACACATCTTTATGAACATCCCGATTTTAAAAGAGGTTATCATCCCGACTGGAAGAGTTTGATTTTCAATTACGGTCGCAATGAAGTCAAATCATTTTTAATCAGTAATGCATTATTTTGGTTGGATCAATACCATGCCGATGGATTGAGAGTAGATGCTGTAGCTTCGATGTTATTTTTGGATTATTCTAGAAAAGATGGTGAATGGGAACCTAATATTTTTGGTGGGCGAGAAAATCTGGAAGCTATTGCTTTTTTGAGAGAATTTAACGAAGCCGTTTATGCGCATTTCCCTTACGTTCAAACCATAGCCGAAGAAAGTACTTCTTTTCCAATGGTATCTCGTCCTACATTTCAAGGTGGATTGGGTTTTGGCATGAAATGGATGATGGGTTGGATGCACGATACTTTGGAGTTCTTTTCAAAAGAACCTGTTTATAAAAAATATCATCACAATGAAATCAGTTTTTCAATGACCTATGCGTTTACGGAAAACTTTATGTTGCCTTTATCACATGATGAAGTAGTATATGGTAAAAAATCCATATTAAACAGAATGCCGGGAGATGAATGGCAGAAGTTTGCTAATTTGAGATTGTTATATGGCTATATGTTTACGCATCCTGGAGCCAAATTATTATTTATGGGGGATGAAATCGGACAAGGAAATGAATGGGCTTTTCAAGGAAGCATTGAATGGCATTTATTGGATTATGATTTACACAGAGGTATTAAAAATGAGATTAAAGCTTTAAATGCATTGTATAGAAATTATCCTGCCTTATATGAAAAACAATTTTCAGCCGAAGGTTTTGAATGGATCAACCATCAAGATTCAGAAAACTCGGTACTATCTTATATTAGAAAAGGTCATCCCGAAACAGAATTATTAGTAGTTGTATTAAACTTAACACCTATTGTCAGAGAAAATTACCGAATAGGCATTCCTAAAAAAGGAAAACTCACCGAAATTTTCAATTCAGATGATACAACATTTGGAGGAAGTGGTATTCATAATTCCAAATCAATCAAGATAGAGAAAACAGCTTGGAATTGGAAGGAATTTTCGGCTGAAATCATTTTGCCTCCTTTGGGTGCAGTTGTTTTTAAAATTGAATAATTAACATGTTTTTTCTTGTTCAATCCGAAAATGTTTTACATCGAAATTGATTGTTTTTTCATGTCAAAAATTTCGCGAATTAACATGGAAGGATTATGCTTTAATGTAATATGAAATAGGTAATATTTTAACATTTTCATAAGTTTGTTTTTTTTTCATCAACATTATCGATTGAAAAATATTATTAATTTTGTAGCATAATTGTAATGGAACTACCATGACATTTTTTATCCAAAAATAAAAATGCAAAAGGCATTTCAAGTACCCAAATTTCAAATTTTAATTTAATATTTATTTTAATGAAGAGAATTGTAACTTTCTTATTTTTACTATTTAGTGTTGCTTTATTTGCACAAGATTTACAGCAACCTGTCCCCAAAGACCCAAGTGTAAAAATTGGCACATTACCCAATGGGCTGACTTATTACATCAAAAACAACGCTTATCCCAAAAACAGTGTTGAGTTGCGATTGGCAATCAATGCCGGATCGATTCTTGAAACCGATTCCCAACAAGGACTTGCCCATTTCATGGAACACATGAATTTCAACGGCACAAAGAAATTTCCTAAAAATGAATTGGTAAGCTTTTTACAAAGTTTAGGGATTGAATTTGGAGCCGATTTAAATGCTTACACATCTTTTGACGAAACCGTTTACATGTTACCCGTCCCAACCGATAAGGAAGGTAATTTTGAAAAAGGAATGGATGTAATAGAAGATTGGGCGTTTAATGCCACTTTGGATGGTGATGAAATTGACAAAGAACGCGGTGTCATTTTAGAAGAAAAATTGGCACGGACTAGCGCCGATTCCAGAATGTGGAATCGTTGGTTACCCAAAGTTTATGCAGGTTCCAAATACGCCAATAGATTACCTATTGGAACAGATGAAATTCTAAAAACATTTGCTCATGATGAAATTAGGAAGTTTCACAAAGATTGGTACAGACCCAATTTAATGGCAGTAGTAATTGTAGGTGATATTGATGTAGCTGTAGCTGAAAAAGCAATCATTGACAGATTTAGTAAATATCAAAATCCTGAAAATGCTCCAACAAGAGAAACTTTTGATGTATTGACTCATCAAAAAGCATTATTTGTGATTGAAAGTGATCCTGAAGCCATGTTTACCAATGTTGATATCACTTATATCGACAAAGAAAAATCGCATATTGACGTCAGTATCAATGACTACAGAAATATGTTGATTGACAATCTTTTTTCACAAATCATCAACAATCGTTTTGATGAAATTGCCAATGGAAATAATCCACCATTCAATTATGCTTATTCTTATCATGGAGGAACATTTTCAAGAGAAAGAGAAGCATTCCAATCGGGAACCATGACTTCTCCCGAACAATTGAAAGAAGCAATCAAAGTATTACTCACCGAAAACGAACGCGTTCAGCAACACGGATTTGTACAATCTGAATTGGATAGAGCTAAAGCAGATTTGCTTTCCAATATAGAAAAAACATACAACAATAGAGATAAGAGAGAATCATCTCGCATGGTTGATGAGTACATTGGACACTTTTTAAATCAGGAATTGATACCATCATTGGAATGGGAATATGAACAATATCAAAAATTAATGCCCGAAATCAATTTAGATGAAGTAGGTGGATTAATTTCCAAATACATCCATGAAGATCCTGCCATTGTCATTACTTCGCAAGCTGCAAGTATTACTGAAGCCGAATTGGAACAAATAGTTAAAGAGGTAAATGCTTCTCAATTGGAACCTTACAAAGATTCTGCTGCGGGCTTGACTTTGATGAAAGAAACTCCTAAAAAAGGCAAGATTTCAAAAAAATCAAAAGCAGATGCCAATGGTGTTGTTACTTATGAATTGGCCAATGGTGCCAAAGTAGTTTATATGAAAACTACACATAAAAACGACGAGATTCTGTTTAAAGGTTACAGTTATGGTGGTTTATCCTTAATCAGTGATGATTTATACAAATCGACGAAATGGGCCCTAAACGGATTGAGTGATGCAGGGGTAAATGGTTTATCCTTAAATGATTTGACAAAAGTTATGTCTGGTAAATCTGTAAATGTTAATCCAAGTATCAGTCAATATGAGGAATCATTAGGCGGTAGTTCGTCTAATAAAGATTTTGAAACGCTTTTCCAATTGATACATTCCTATTTCAACGGATTGAACAAAGATGAAGCAGCTTATCAATCCTTTGTTCAAAAAACCCGAGGCATGTATGATAATATTTACAACAATCCTGAAGTATATTACTACAATGAATGGAACAATTTCTTGAGTCAAAATGATCCAAGAAAAGGAAACATATTGCCTAAAGCAGAGGATTGGGATGTTACCAGTTATGATAAAGCTTATGATTTATACAAACAAAGATTTGCCAATCCAGGAGATTTCACCTTTATATTTGTTGGAAGTATAGATGAGAGTAAAATAACTGATTACGTTGAAACCTATATAGCTTCTTTAGCTGGAAACAAAAAACTTAAGGAAAACTATAAACCTAGAATTATTGAAACTGTCAAAGGTGGAACAACTCAAGTTTATAAAAAAGGCAGCGAGGACAAAGTGATGGTTTCTATTCAGTATCAAACGCCAACTGTTTTTGATAAAAAGGAAAACCTTCAATTTAAAATGTTGAACAGTATCTTAGAAATTAAATTAACCGAAAATTTACGTGAAGGTGAAGGCGGTGTTTATTCATTGAGATCCAATGCAGGTATCAATAGAGTTCCGTCTGTCAATGCAACTTTGAGTATAGGCATTCCAACCAGTATCGATAAATATCAAAAAATGATTGAAATGTCGGCTATTGAAGTTCAAAAAATCATTGACAATGGTCCATCTGAAACTGATTTGAATAAAACAAAAGAAACTTATTTAAATGATTACAAAGAAAACATTCAAACCAACAGATTTTGGTTGAGTTCATTGTATGAATCCAATTTCTTTAAGGAAGATTTCAATTCGGTTAAAAATTACGAAGCTGAAGTAGGAAAAGTTACCACAACCGACATTCAAAATGTGGCCAAAAAATACCTTACAGTAAAACCCAATATCGGAATTTTATTACCTGAGAAAGAAATTAAAAAGGATGTAATTGAACAAGTTGCTGTATCTTCAAATGTAAGTGCAAATGACATCATTGTGAAATATCTTGTAGCCCTTTCCGGCAAAAAAGATGTGGAAACTGCTGCAAAAGAATTGAATGGTGTGAAGATGATTAAATCATCGGGTACCATGAAAATGCAAGGAATGGAAATGAAATTTAACAATATGGAAGAAGTCAATAAATTAACTTCAGAAATGAATTTCATGGGACAAAGTATGGTACAAGTTTTTTCACCTGAAGGTTCTTATGTAGAAGCAAATGGTCAAAAACAAGATTTACCTGCTGAAATGGCAGCTAAATATACTGATAGAAAAACTATATTTGAACAAGCGATGTACCAACAAAATACATTAACATTGAAAGAATCCATTAAAGTAAACGGAGTCGTTCAATATGTTATCGAGGTAAAAGGCGATAAAGGAAGTAGATTGGAGTATTATACTGAGGATACCGGCATGTTGGTTAAAATCATTGACGAAACAGGCACCATAGAGTTAAGTTCTTATAAAGAATTTAATGGGGTTTTATGTCCAATGCTCATTACACAAACTCAAGAAGGACAAAAATTTGAAATGATTGTAGATACCTACGAAATAGTTAAATAAACCAATTCGTAAATACATCAAAACTGTCAACTGAATTCAGTTGGCAGTTTTTTTTTGAAAAATACAACGTAAATTACAAAATGACCGGAAGTTGATTATAAGATTCAAAATTATGAAATAGCATAAGGCAAATAAAACAATCCATGTTGTTTTGATATAAAGAAAATTAAATATATCTTTGCCGGCTCTTAAACAAATAATAATCAACTCTTGTAACTAAAATTACACGAGCCTATTACAAACAAATTAATTAACAATTATGAATCATTACGAAACTGTTTTCATTTTAAATCCCGTTTTATCTGAAGATCAGATAAAGGAAACAGTAAAAAAGTTTGAAGACTATTTACTATCCAAAGGGGCAGAAATGATTTGGAAAGAAGATTGGGGCTTGAAGAAATTCGCCTATCCAATCCAAAAAAAGAAAAGTGGTTTTTACCACTTATTTGAATTTAAAGCACCTGGTGAGGTGGTAGGACCTTTTGAACTAGAATTCAGAAGAGATGACAGTATTTTACGTTACTTAACGGTACGTTTTGACAAACATGCAGCTGCTTGGGCTGCGGTAAGAAGAGATCGAATCAAAGCTAAACAAAAAAATTAAGCAGATATGTCATCTATAGAACAACAATCAAAAGTAGGGAGCAAACAAGACGTACGTTATTTGACTCCATTGGACATTGAAACCAAAGAGATAAAAAAATACTGTCGTTTCAAAAAGAAAGGAATTAAATTCATCGATTATAAAGATGCAGATTTCTTATTTTATTTAGTGAACGAACAAGGCAAAATTTTACCTCGTCGTTTGACAGGAACTTCGTTGAAATATCAAAGAAAAGTGGCTCAAGCCATAAAAAGAGCACGTCATTTGGCATTGATGCCATTTGTGGGTGATATGTTAAAATAATAAACTGAATTGAGTCATGGAAGTAATATTAAAGAAAGACGTTGAAAATTTAGGATTTAAGGACGATGTGGTAGCTGTGAAAAACGGTTACGGTCGTAACTTTTTAATCCCTCAAGGAATGGCGGTAATGGCAACACCTTCTGCAAAGAAAGTATTGGCTGAAAATTTACGCCAAAGAGCCCACCGTGAAGCCAAAGTATTGGAAGATGCCAAAAAATTAGCTACTGCATTGGAAGCAATGACCATTAAAATCATTGCCAAAACTGCTGATGGTAGCAAATTATTCGGTTCTGTTTCATCATCTGATTTAGCTGAAGCATTTGCTAAACAAGGTCAAGAATTGGAAAGTAAATTCATCAAATTGGATGGTAATACTGTAAAAAGAATTGGAAAATACACTGCTCACGTACGTTTACATCGTAGTTTGGTAGTAGACGTTCCTTTTGAAGTAGCTGCTGAAAACACAGTGAAAGCAAAAGCTGAAACTGTTGAGGTTGCACCTAAAGCTGAAGTTTCTACAGAAGAAAATACTGCAGAGTAACACACTTTAATTGTTAGCTAATAGCTAATGATTTTTCATATTAGACCCGTCTCATCAGACGGGTTTTTTATTTAATATAAGTCTTCTTATTATTCTAATGTGAAAACCATGACAAAATGCGGACCTACTTTGGGAATCTGAAATCGGGAACCAATTGTTTTAAAATTCATTTTTTCATAAAACCCAACTGCTGTTTCTCTTGCATTACACCAAACCAATTTACAATCTCTTTCCTTTAATATTTTCAAGGATTCTATAATAAGTGCCTTGCCTACTCCACTATTCTGAAGATCGCTTTTTACTGCCATACCTCTTAATTGATAAACGTGAGTTTCATTCCAAAGTGCATGCTCTTTTTTCATACAAGATAAAATGCCAATACATTCATCATGCATAAATGCACCCAAATGGAAAGTAGTTGCAACATCATCACCTACAAATTGAAAATCTTTGGCAATACCTTTTCTCAATATTTCAATACGCAAAGGGTAAGTTTCTACTGATTTTATTATTTTTATCTCCATTACAAATTAATTTTTTTTCTAAAGACAAAGAGCATTAACAAGGGAATAGCTAGAATAACGACGTAAAGTGTATGGGTAAATAACAAACTCGGTTCCATGACTATACTTAAAATCAAACCCGTAGCCGCACCACCTAAATGGGCCGCATGACCAATATTGCCCCATTGATTCTTCATCCCAAATACTGAATAGAGTAAATATCCAATACCAACAACGATGGCAGGAATAGGAATCGGAATAAACATAAAATACAGACTATCAAATGGATATAACAAAATGGATGCAAATAATATTCCCGAAACTGCACCCGATGCTCCTACCGCACTATAGAAAAAATCCCTTTGGTGATAATAATAGGATAATGCACTTCCACCCAATAAACTAAGAAAATACATGATTAAAAAATTTATTATCCCAAATTCGGCAATGACTCCATCGGCAAAAAAATACAAGGTGAGCATATTGAACAGAAGATGATAAAAATCTACATGCAAAAATCCGGAAGTCAACATCCGTACCCATTCTTTATTGACAATAGGTCCAATTTGAAATTTATATTTGTCAAAGAAAATAACATCATCAAAACCTTTTAAAGAAACGATGACATTGGCTATAATTATTATTAAAACTATTTTATCCATATTATACTATTGATTGAAGCGTCAAAGATATAAGTTAATTCAAAAATATACCTTTACTTATCTGAATTAAATTCCGATATTTGCACACATGCAGAAACTAATTTTCTATATCATTTACCCACCTATATGGTTGCTTTCCAAATTACCTTTTTGGTTTTTGTATCGAATTTCCGATTTAATATTTTTAATTATCTATTATTTGGTTGGTTATCGTAAGGAATTGGTTTTGTATAATTTGAAAACTTTTTTTCCTGAAAAGTCCGATAGCGAATTGAAATCAATCCGACGTAAATTTTACATTCATTTTGTCGATATTTTCATGGAAATGATTAAAACATTTACCATAACACCTGGAGAATTGGACAAACATTTTATTGTAAAAAACAATGAAGTACTTCTGAAACTAGAAAAAAACAATCAATCGGCTATCATCATTGGTTGTCATTATGCCAATTGGGAATGGACCATCAAAGTGGGTCAAGGCACAACATTTATGAGGTATGGAGTTTATGCCCGCATTAGAAACGAAGTTTTCTCCGACACCATACAAGTCTCAAGAGAAAGATTTGGTTTAAAACTCTTGAAAAAAAGCGAAACAACACATACCATAGCTAGAAATAAAAGAGATAATCTAAAGAGTATTTATGGTTTTTTAAGCGATCAAAGTCCGAGATTAAATAAGGCATATTATTGGACAGACTTTTTAGGCAAACGAGTACCTGTATTAATTGGAGCTGAAGCTATTGTCAAGAAATATGATTTGGCATTGGTTTTTATAAATATTCAAAAAGTAAAACGTGGTTATTACGAAGCTACTTTTGAACTCATAACTGATGAACCACAAAAATTTACGGATTACGAAATCACTGAAAAGTACCTTAAAATGTGCGAAAATCAAATTCGTCAGAAACCAGAATACTATTTTTGGACGCACAACCGATTCAAACACGTGGGTAAAGAACATTTGAGTCCGGCTAAAGGAAATTAACATTATTTAATAATTGAGTTATCTATGAATAACTTATTTTTACCAAAATTTTAAAATATGAAGCTCAGAGCTGTTAATATTAAAAAGAAATATGGAGAACGCTATGTAGTAAAAGGCGTTTCTGTGGAAGTAGAAAGAGGTGAAATCGTAGGTTTATTAGGTCCAAATGGAGCAGGAAAAACCACCTCATTTTATATGATTGTGGGGATGATTTCTCCCAATGAAGGCAGTATTTTCATAGACGATGAGGATATTACAAATGATGCTATGTATAAAAGAGCTCAAAAAGGTATTGGATATTTGGCTCAAGAAGCTTCGGTTTTTAGAAAACTATCTGTTGAAGACAACATCATGTCGGTGCTACAATTTACAAATTTGACCATAGAAGAGCAAAAAGCCAAATTGGAATCCTTGATTGAAGAATTTCATTTGACACATGTACGCAAAAATAGAGGTGATTTACTTTCAGGTGGCGAACGTAGAAGAACTGAAATTGCCCGCGCTTTGGCAACTGACCCTAATTTCATACTGTTGGATGAGCCCTTTGCCGGTGTTGACCCCATTGCAGTGGAAGATATTCAAAGTATCGTAGCGCACTTGAAAGACCGAAATATTGGGATTTTGATAACCGATCACAATGTAAGAGAAACACTAGCCATTACGGATCGAACCTATCTCATGTTTGAAGGTGGCATTCTCAAAGAAGGAACACCTGAAGAATTGGCTGCCGATGAATTGGTGCGTAAAGTGTATTTGGGTAAAAACTTTGAATTGAAAAGAGTGGTTTGACTTTGAATTTCAATCCCAATTAACGATATACCTGCCAAGCAGCAAGTATGATTTCAAAATAGGAAGATTTTAATTTAGATTTTCGTTTCGAAAGTTTTGGAATGGTTATTCTTTATATGAATCAAATGGATGGTGCTTGATAATAAAACGTATCCAATGATGATAAAAGGAATTGAAATTATTCCAAAAAATGCCAATAGCAGCAAACTCATTCCCAAAAAAACATATTTAACAGCATTGGTTTCCCAATCAAATGTTTTAAATTTTAAAGCAAATAAGGGTAATTCACAATTCATCAAATAGCTGAAAACCACAACTGTTGAAAGTAAAAACCCATTTGACTTAATAATTTCAGCCAACCACAAACTTTCGTTTTGCAATAAAACCAACGGCAATGACATCACAAAAATGGACATAGCCGGTGTAGGTACCCCAATAAAACTCTCCGATTGACGCGTGTCCACATTGAATTTAGCCAATCTATATCCGGCAGCCATAGTGAGTACAAATCCCAAATAAGGCATATAATTGTACCATCTGGAATCGGCAAAAAGCAAATTTTCATTGACATTCATTTGCAACATAAAAAAAACAACCGCTCCCGGTACTACACCACTGGTAATCATATCGGCTAAAGAATCCAATTGCAACCCAATTGCACTTTGAACCTTAAATATACGCGCAAAAAACCCGTCAAAAAAATCGAAGAATACTCCCAGAAAAACAAACAAAGCGGCTGATTCAAAATGATTTTGAAATACAAAGATCAAGGCAATCAAACCCGAACCCATATTCAGGAAGGTAAAAAGATTTGGGATATATCTCTTCATGTGTGATTAATAATTATGGTGTAAAGTTACAAAAGCAAACCAAACTGCATAAAAAAAGATGGTTTATTGCTAAACCATCTTTAAAAATATTTACTTTTTTTTATTTTTTATTGAAATCTCCTGCATAAATCAGGATTAATTTCTCTAAATCCAAGTATTTTTTAACAGCAGCATTGACTTCTTCCACACTTAATTTTAGTACTTTGGCTTCCAAAGCATCAAATTCAGCTAAATCAGATTTATTTTCCAATGAAGCATTGATCAGTGAAGCAAGGAAATTATCATTTCCTAAATCAGTATTTCTAAGGTTTTGCCAAGAAACGATTGAATTTTTAAACTCATCGGATGCAAATCCTTCTTGAATCAACTTGCTAATTTCCTCTTTTAATGCTCCATCAACTTTGGATTTTAAGGTCGGATTGTAAAATGCATACAATCCCAAACTGCCTGTTTCAACATCATGATCAGTTGAAAGATAAGAACCCGCACCATAACTGATACCTTCTTTTTCTCTCAATCTCATGGGAATTCTAGATGTCATAAATCCACCGCCACCAAGCATTTCATTGACCATAAGCACTGCAGGATAATCGGCACTTTTCTCACTCACTTTCAAATTAATGGTACCGGCAACAGCTCCATTTTCTTTATCGGGTGTAAGTATTGATTCTTCGTATTTTATACTTTCAAAAAATTGAGGTTCAACTTTTTCATATTTTACTTTACTAGTCCATTTTCCAAAAGTTTTAAGCATCAAAGCATCAACTTCTTTAGGATTCAAATCCCCAACAAAAGTACCATAAGCTTGATTTCCGCCTAAAAACTTTTGATAAAAATCAAGTATTTGATCTCGGGTAACCGTACTTTCTCCATCTATAGACTCTTGCGTTGATGGCGTGTACAAAACGTGACCTTTAGGATAAGGATTTGACACTTGAGACAATTTATTAAAGACAATACTCTGTGGATCATTCATTTGTGATTCGTACCAAGCTTTATTTTCAGATTTGAGTTTGGACAACTCCATTTCAGAAAAAGTAGCTTCAGTCAATATATTATGAACCAAATCCATAACTTTTGGCAAGTGTTCTTTATAAGTTGAAATATTAATGCCAAAGGTTTGACCATAAAAGAAGAAACTCAAGTTGGATTTCATTTGATCCAATTGATCTTGAATTTGTTCCTTACTTAACGTTTTAGTGCCTTTATTAAGCATATCTGCCATCATGTAGGCTTCAAATGACTTTCCATTCAAATCCTTAAGGTTACCTACAGGAGCGCGTAAAGACACTATAACTTTATCGGCTTTAACGGGTTTTTTCAATAGTGAATAGGTAAAACCGGTCTTCAATTTTTGAGTTGTCAAATTCTTTTTAATATTGGCAATATTTGCATCAAATGTCGCCAAATTCACACTCTTAGTTTGTCCCACATAACCCTTTGTCAATTCAACAATTTGCTCATCTGTATACTCGGTTCCTTTGACTCTTTCTTCATTGGCACTAGGAATAAATACTCCAAAAGTTCGGTTGTTGGCTCTAAAATATTTTGCAGCTACTCGGTTTAGATCTTCAGCCGTAACTTTTTCAACTTGGTCACGATATAAGAAATTCAATCTGTAATCTCCAGCTCCAATAACTTCGGTCAAACTAATCGTCAAACCAATCGTATTATTGGTTGTATTTTCGATTTGTTTTTGAACTTTAGATTTACCTCTTTTCAAATCATCAACGGTATAAGCTCTTTGTCCAATTTTATTGAGTTCATCCAAAAAAGTGGTTTTGGCTACATTCAAATCTTTGTCTTTAGGAACTTCTACATTGAAATACGCAAAACTCGCATCTCTCAAGGTAGGTTGAAATCCCCAAAGGGAAGAAGCAATTTGGGTATCAATCAATGCTTTATACAAATAACCGGAAGGATCAGATTTTAAAATTTCCATTAAAATGGCTAGTGCTGCAAAATCCTTATCAGCAAATGGAGCTGTGTGATAAACAGCAGCTAAAGTTTGTACATCACCGGTTCTTTTGAGTTCGACAAATCGTTCGCCATCTTGAGCTGGTTCAACAGTATATGTTTTTTCCAAAATTCGAGTAGGTTTTGGAATAACTGAGAAAAACTCAGCCACGTATTGCAATGCTTTGGCTTCGTCAAATTTCCCTGCAATGATTAAAGTAGCATTATCGGGTTGGTAATATTTTTCATAAAAAACTTTAAGACGATCGGTTTTGACCCTTTCAATATCTTCTTTGGATCCAATTGTGCTGTTACCGTAATTGTGCCATAAGTAAGCTGTTGAAATGACTCTTTCCATCAAAACACCGGAAGGATCATTCTCTCCAATTTCAAATTCGTTTCTAACCACAGAAAACTCTGTGTCCAAATCAGATTGCAACATGGTAGCATTGATCATACGATCGGCTTCCATTTCCAAACTCCATCTCAAATTTTCATCTGATGCTGGAAAAATTTCATAATAGTTGGTTCGGTCATACCAAGTGGTACCATTGGCATTTCCGCCTTTGTCAGATAGCATTTTTTTGATGTCACCCAACTTTTTAGTACTTTTAAACAACATGTGTTCGAGTAAGTGAGCCATTCCTGTTTCTCCATATCCTTCGTGTCTTGAGCCAACTTTGTAAACGATATTGACTACCATATTACTTTGACTGGCATCCGGGATCAAAAGGACTTGTAAACCGTTACTCAAACTGAATTCTTTAATTCCTTCAATGGATGTGACGTATTTTGGATTTTCCAATTTTACTTCTTGTCCAATCACATTGATAAATAGAAATAATAAAAACGAAACTGATAAAAATTTTCGCATAATTTTGGTTTTTAAATTAATGCATCAAATTTATGTTTATAGTATCAAAACACTGTTAAATATTTCAAAATTTTAAAAGTATAAAAACATGATACTTTAGTTTATTTTGATAATTTTGCTACTTTATTAACTTATATGGAATATCTTGCTTTACTACTTTCTGTACTTATCGGTGCTTTATTAGTTATTACTCTTAAACCCAATGGAAAAACTGTTTCTGTATTACTTACTTTTAGTGGTGCTTATTTACTGGGTATTACTTTGACAAATTTTTTACCGGAAGTATACAACAGTGGTGTAAAGAATGTTGGATTTTTTATCGTCATAGGTTTGGTTGTGCAGTTGGTTTTAGATTTCTTTTCCAAAGGAGCCGAACATGGTCATTTTCACCACGATGGAGAAAAGCATTTTCCATATAGTTTGTTTATCAGTTTGAATATCCATGCATTTATGGAAGGTTTGCCCCTAGCCGATCATCAACACAGTGATTTGTTGTGGGCTATTGTCATACATCATTTACCCATCGCCATGGTATTGGCTAGTTTTATGATGTATTCCCATTGGAATAAGAAATTATCCGTATTATTTATACTTTTATTTGGTCTGATGACTCCTTTTGGAGCCCTGTTAGGAGGAAGTATTCCCTTTTTAATGACTTATCACATTCAAATTAATGCCATTGTTGCAGGCGTTTTACTGCATATATCCACCATTATTTTATTTGAATCCTCACAAAATCACAAATTTAACGTTATTAAATTTGTTGCTGTATTGGTTGGGATCGTTTTAGCACTCTTGATTTAATTTATTATTAATATGAGTATGCGTTTGCTTACCTAAAGCGTAAAAGGAAAAGATACTCTTCGTTCCGGTTTGGCAAGTTTACTTCGACAGGCTCAGCACATCGCTCTGCGTCGCTTTGCGCCAACTTTGCATCCCGATATCGGGACTGCGGTAAAATTTGTTTAAACGCAGAGAATCGCAGAGTTTTTTCGCAGAGGATCGCAAAGTCATAGCTTATGTACAAATCTTTTTAATCCATCTACCGAAAGCAACACATTAATGTCTCTTTAGGTATCCAAGCGGATAGTAATAATTTATTAATTTAAATATTCCAAACACGTTGTTAATAATCAATTTTTGACAATGTAAATCATCATTTTTTAAAATGATTTCACAAAACAAACTCATTTTCAAATAGAATGATAATATAAGTTAAATTCTGATGAATAATTTAACTCAAACGTTTGAACCTTACCAAAAAATTTGTATTTTGCATGACTTAATTTAAATTACCAAATATGTCATTACAAGCCACCCGATTGTTTGATTTTCCTTACATCCAATTGGAACAATTCAATCTTCCCAAAGCTTACAATACCAAATACAACGGTGAATGGGTAAGCACCTCTTCCAAAGAATTTATTGAAAAAATCAATACTATTTCAAGAGCGCTGTTGCGATTGGGGGTTAAACCCAATGACAAAATAGCTGTAATCTCTTCAAGTAATCGTACAGAATGGAATGTCATGGATCATGGTGTTTTACAGTTAGGAGCTCAAAATATACCCATGTATCCCACGATTACTTCAGAGGAATACGCTTATATTTTTCAGCATTCAGAATCAATTTATTGCTTTGTTTCTGATGTGGTGGTTTATGAAAAAGCAAAATTAGCCAAAGAAAATTGTCCATCTTTAAAAGAAATTTACTCTTTTGACGAAATTCCGGGATGTAAAAACTGGAAAGAACTATTGGAATTAGGGGCTGATACCAGCAATCAAGACGAAGTGGAAAAATTAAAAGATGCTGTTAAGCCAGAAACATTGGCTACCATCATATACACATCGGGAACGACCGGTGTACCCAAAGGCGTCATGTTATCACATAACAATATCGTTACAAATGTCAATGATTCCATGCCTCGTATGCCTTTAGAATCAGGTAAATCTGTTTCATTTAGTTTTTTACCTGTATGTCATAGTTTTGAAAGAATGGTTCAATATCTATATGTTTATGCCGGATGTTCCATCTATTTTGCCGAATCCATGGAGAAAATCTCTGAAAACATCAAGGAAGTCAAACCTGATATCATGTCGGCTGTACCTCGATTGTTGGAAAAAGTTTACGACAGCATCATCAATAAAGGCAATGCTTTGACCGGAATCAAAAAAGCGCTGTTTTTCTGGGCAGTTGGGATTGGATTGCATTACAAACCTTATGGTGCCAATGGATGGTGGTATGAGAAAAAATTAGCGTTGGCTCGCAAACTCATTTTCAGCAAATGGCGTGAAGCATTGGGTGGCAACTTAAGCACTATTGTTTCGGGTAGTGCAGCATTACAAGCCCGTTTGGCAAGAGTCTTTACAGCTGCCGGCATGACTGTTATGGAAGGTTATGGATTGACTGAAACTTCTCCTGTTATCAGTGTAAACATGATGGATAAAGGTCAATTGAGAATTGGAACCGTAGGTTTACCTATTCGAAATATAGAAGTGAAGATTGCTGAAGATGGTGAAATCCTTTGCAAAGGGCCAAACGTGATGCAAGGCTATTACAAAGATCCTGAGAAAACTGCCGAAGTAATGTCAGGAGAATGGTTTCATACAGGTGATAAAGGTGAATTTGACGCCGATGGTTTCCTCAAAATTACCGGACGAAAAAAAGAAATCTTCAAAACCTCAGGAGGAAAATACGTCTCTCCTGCCCTACTCGAAAATGAAATGAAAAAAAGTCATTTTATCGAGCAAATCATCGTAGTGGGCGAAGGAGAAAAAATGCCTGCCGCTTTGATCCAACCTGACTTTGTTTTCTTCAAAGCATGGGCTGAACGCAAAGAATTTGAATTACCTGAAACCAATGAAGGCATTATTGCACATCCAAGAGTTATCAAGAGAATTCAAAAAGATATGGACAAGTACAATGAACGATTTGCCAAATGGGAACAAGTTAAAAAATTTGAATTGACTCCCGATTTGTGGACGATAGACAATGGTTTGTTGACTCCAACGATGAAAATCAAACGGGATAAAATCATTGAAAAATACAAAGATTTGTATCAAAAATTATACAGTGGGTCTTCTGAAGATTAAACCCGAATATTTTTGATGTCATTTAAACTATTTTGATTGAAGCGAAAAAGTTTAAACGATTTCTATATCTAAAAAAAGACTTCAAGTTGTATATTTGAAGTCTTTTTGTTTTCTTACAACATGCTTAGGCACCTAGTAACTGTTTATTATCAATCCCATTCAAATATGACATTGCGCTTTCTTTTCATATTGTTTCTGATAGGAGAAATGGGTTTCTCTCAACAGACTTATGAATTGACGGTCTATTTTGATACGGATGTTTCGATTTTGAATACTTCAGAGCAACAGAAAATCAAGGATGTACTCAACGAGCTCAATGTTCACCGAATCTATGAAATATCTGTTGACGGCTACTGTGATGACAGAGCCAATGATGCCTACAATTTGGAATTATCCCAAAAAAGAGCTGAACACGTCAAAACATTTTTTGATGCCACTTTGAAAAACAAACGCATCAAGGTAACATTGGAAGGAAAAGGTGAAATTGCCTTAGATTCTGTACAAAATATCGCCATGCAACGTCAACAAAACAGAAGAGTGGATATTGTCATCGTCACTTTACCGGGTACAAATGTAAATTATGTATCTTTTGCACAAATTGGAGATCGGGTGGTGTTGCAGAATGTGTTATTTGAAGCCAATCGGCATGCCTTGATCAAAGAATCATTGCCAACATTGGATAGTTTGTCGCAATTTTTTTTGGAAAATACCGCTTATGAATTCAGGATTTTGGGGCATATTTGTTGTCGAAAAAAAGGCAGTGTGGATGCCATTGACGATGATACAGGTGAAAGAGGATTGTCACAAAACAGAGCCAAAGTCATTTATGATTTTTTTATCAGAAAAGGAATAGCTGCCCAAAGAATGAGTTATAAAGGATTGAAAGCCGATTTTCCACTTGGAAACGGAGATGAATTGGATAGAAGAGTTGAAATTGAAATTCTCAAAAAGTAGCATTTTATTTCCTACTTTTGCCCCTTACTTTTTTATTACATGTCAACAAAAAATTTTGAATATACTTATACTGTTCAACCGTCAGATATTGACATTCTGAATCATGTCAACAATGTGGTTTATTTGCAATATGTACAAGATGCGGCGATACGGCATTGGACAGAACTGACCCGAGATCACAAGTTTGATGCTTATGTTTGGGTCGTTGGACGGCATGAGATTGATTATATACGTCCTGCGCTTTTGGGTGATGAATTGCAGATTAAAACTTGGGTAGGAAAGACTGAGGGTTCATATTCCATCAGGCATGTAGAAGTATACAAAGATGCCAAGCTCATCACTCGTACGCAAACGACTTGGAGATTATTGGATGTAAAAACCTTTAAATCCGTAAATATTCCGGATACCATACTTGAATTATTACAATAGATTATGCCTGCTAAATTTATCAAAATATACGAAAAGAATCCCAGTGATAAAGCCATTCGCGAAGTAGTCAACATACTGAGAGAAGGCGGATTGGTTATTTTTCCTACCGATACTGTGTATGGATTGGGTTGCGATTTGATGAGTGCAAAAGGTTTGAAAAATCTGGCGCAACTCAAAGGTATTAAAATTGAAAAAGCTGAGTTTTCATTTATCACTGATTCGTTGAGTAATTTATCAGAATATGTTGGCAATTTGGACACTTCTGTTTTTAAAATGTTGAAAAGATGTTTGCCGGGTCCTTATACCTTTATATTGGAAGGCGCATCCAGTTTGCCCAAAATTTTCAAAAACAAAAAAACTGTAGGAATCCGCATACCCAATCATAGTATTGTACAAGCCCTATTACTTGAATTGGGTAATCCCATAGCGGTTACTTCCTTAAAAGACCCTGATGTCATTGTGGAGTACACTACCGATCCGGAAGATATTTACGATTTATGGAAGCATAAAGTAGATGCCATTATAGATGGTGGATTTGGAGATAATATAGCCTCTACAGTCGTTGATGCCACACAAAATGAACCTGTAATTGTACGGGAAGGGAAAGGGGATTTGGGGTTGATTTATTGATTTTTTTTTGCTATTAGGATTTATGTGAATTGAGGTTTATGGGTTTTTTTCGCTTTGCTCAAAAGGGGATTTTACTACAAATACCACAAAGGAGTCACATGATACTCATTGTTGAACACTGATTTAAGGACACTAATTCTTTTCGCTTTGCTTAAGGGGGGGGATTAACCACAGAGGCACGGAGGACACAGAGGCTTTCTTTCGTATTGCTTAAAAAAATTGAATTACTACAAAAGATTGCTTAGGTATTTGTTGATTGTATGGGTTGATCGTGAGGTGTTTTTTTCTTTGCTGATTGGAATTTCAATTTTAACTTGTGTTCTTTTAACAAGTAATATGAAACATTTAGGTATGCTGGTGGGGTTTTAGTATTAGCCGTTTAGTATTTTAATTTAAATAGTGGGTTATTCTATTCATATATTTGGATTAATCATCCTAACA
>JAABRF010000025.1 GCA_011391075.1 Flavobacteriia bacterium
TATATTTACTACTTTAAATCTATTACTAACTTTAAATTTTTTATGACATGAATAGAACATTCGAACTCGTACTTCGTTAGTTGGTTGGGCTGATGCTATTGGTATTTGGAGCCAACAAATTTTTAAATTTTATGCCGGCTCATGAAATGCCCGAAGGTGATTTAGCTACTTTTTTTCAAGGATTTATGGCTAGTAAATATCTAATGCCATTGGTAGGTATGGTAGAAGTGGTGGTTGGAATTTTATTTCTAACCAAAAAATGGATGCCTTTTGCGCTGGTTTTATTAGCCCCTATTTCCGTCAACATCGTATTAATACATCTGTTTTTGGATCCGGCCAACATCGCAATGGCTCTTTTGGTATTTGTTGCCAATATCGCATTGATATATGCCTATTGGGGCAATCTAAAATATCTGTTTAAATAATAAATATTCAATAAAATAAAAATCACCCCGAAAGTATGCGTAACTTTCGGGGCTTTTTTGTTACTAATTAAGGTTTAAGTAAATGTTTTGTAGTAAAACTATATTTTCAAATCTAAAACACATTAGGGTTATACCGATACTTATCAGGAAGGTTAATGAAAGCCGAATAGGTTTATGAATAATTACTTAACCTGCCTCGCCGGTTTATCTCGCTTAAAGCGATACAAGGTGTGCCCAAAAACCCAAATACCCTGTCAAACTCCCCTTCACTCGCATTGAGCTTGTCGAAATGTTGGAGGGGTCGGGGGAGGACTAATAACCTAATAACCTGCCTCGCCGACAGGCGGGCCCAATAACCTAATAACCTAATAACCCAATTTATATGAACCGATTATTTAAATTCAGTTTTGCTTTGATGATTCTAACTTTGTTACACGCCTGTAGTTCTCAAAAAGTAACTCCTGTAGATACTTTGAACTATCCACAAACCCTTAAAGGAAGTCAAACAGACACCTATTTCGGGGTTACAGTTGCAGATCCTTATCGTTGGTTGGAAGATGACCGCTCTCCTGAAACAGAACAATGGGTTAAATCTCAAAATGAGTTGACTTCAGGGTATTTAAATCAAATTCCTTACAGGGAAACGCTCAAAAAAAGATTAGCAGCATTATGGAACTACGAAAAAATTTCAGCACCTTTTACAAAAGGCAAATACACCTATTTTTATAAAAATGACGGTTTGCAAAATCAATCTGTTTTATATAGACAAATGGGAGACAATACACCCGAAATTTTTCTCAATCCCAACACATTTTCTGTAGACGGAACGACTTCATTGGGGAATGTAAGTTTTACTAAGGATGGAAGCTTGCTCGCGTACTCCATTTCTGAAGGAGGTAGCGATTGGCGTAAAGTTTTGATTATGAATGTCGAAACCAAACAAATCATGGAAGACACTTTGGTTGATGTCAAATTTAGTGGCATGGCATGGCGTGGAAATGAAGGATTTTACTATTCCAGCTATGACAAACCACAAGGCAGTGAATTGTCGGCCAAAACAGATCAACACAAATTGTATTATCATCGTTTAGGAACATCCCAAAAAGAAGACCAAGTTGTTTTTGGAGATCAAATCAAAAGAAGATATGTAGGTGGTTATCTCACTGATGACCAAAAATATTTGGTTGTAAGTGCTGCCAATTCAACCTCCGGAAACGAACTTTACATCAAAGATTTAAGTATTCCAGAATCCAAATTTGTCACTATTTTAGACAATTTTGATACAGATACCGATATATTGGATCATCAAGATGGTAAATTGTTTTTGGTTACCAATTTGAATGCACCCAACATCCGCATCGTTACCGTAAATGTAAACCAGCCAACACCTGACCAATGGAAAGATTTGATTCCTGAAACTGAAAATGTATTAAATATCAGTACCGGTTCGGGTTATTTTTTTGCTGAATACATGAAGGATGCTATTTCACAAGTAAAACAATACGATTACCAAGGAAAACTAATCAGAGAAGTGCAATTACCCGGTATTGGCAGTATTGACGGCTTGGGTAGTGAAAAAGAAGACGAATTTTTATACTATAGTTTTACCAATTACATCACTCCGGGAACCCTTTATAAACTAGATCCAAAAACGGGAAGTTCCTTACTATACAACACTCCTAAGATTGATTTCAATCCGAATAATTTTGAAACACATCAGGTATTTTACAATTCCAAAGATGGAACGCGTATACCAATGATTATTACTTACAAAAAAGGACTAGAACTGAATGGTAAAAACCCAACTATTTTATATGGTTATGGAGGATTCAACATCAGTTTGACGCCAAGTTTCAGTGTTCCCAATATCGTATGGATGGAACAAGGTGGTATTTATGCGGTAGCCAATCTTCGCGGTGGTGGAGAATATGGTAAAAAATGGCATGATGCAGGAACCCAATTGCAAAAACAAAATGTATTTGATGATTTTATAGCCGCCGGCGAA
The DNA here is from genome assembly GCA_011391075.1 of Flavobacteriia bacterium. GTDB lineage: Bacteria > Bacteroidota > Bacteroidia > Flavobacteriales > Flavobacteriaceae. The sequence continues at coordinate 2,431 of JAABRF010000025.1, forward strand.
TATCTCATTCAAAATAAATATACATCTTCCGATTATTTGGCTATTAGAGGTGGATCCAATGGCGGACTTTTAGTTGGTGCTGTCATGACCCAACGTCCCGACTTGATGCGTGTGGCTTTACCTGCCGTGGGCGTTTTGGATATGTTGCGCTATCACACTTTTACAGCCGGTGCCGGTTGGGCCTACGATTATGGCACCTCCGAACAAAGCAAAGAAATGTTTGAATACCTCAAAACCTATTCACCCGTACACAATGTAAAAGCAGGTATTAATTATCCGGCTACTTTAGTCACTACAGCCGACCATGATGATCGGGTTGTCCCTGCGCATTCCTTTAAGTTTATCTCCGAACTGCAAGCCAAAGATGGTGGAAAGAATCCGGTTTTGATTCGCATTGAAACCAATGCAGGACATGGTGCCGGAACACCTATTTCAAAATCAATCGAACAGTATGCCGATATTTTTGCGTTTACACTTTGGAATATGGGTGTTAGATAGGTTATTGAAGTAAGTTATTGAGTTATTGGGTTATTGGAATTTGGAATTTGGTCCCTGCGAAAGCAGAGATGATTTTTGAGCAAATTGGTTTAGAAGCGACCCAATTAACTCAATAACTTAATTAACCCAATTATCTAAACATAAGTTAAAGACTAAATCAATGGGTTTGTCGTTTTTTGCTTCGTAATCTAATAATCAATCCAAATGTCAAAAACCACTTTCTACGATACCAAGGAAGAAAAAATAAATGTGATTTCCCATTTTGTAGGGTTACTTTTGAGTATCGCTGCCTTAGTACTTTTAGTAGTTAAAGCCAGTTTGCTAGGAAATGTATGGCATATCGTTAGCTTCAGTATTTATGGGTTGAGTTTGATAGTGCTTTATCTAGCATCTACCTTGTATCACCATTCAAAAAATCCGATTAAAAGAGCCAGACTCAATATTTTTGATCATGCAGCTATCTATGTATTGATAGCGGGAAGTTATACCCCTTTTACATTGGTAACCTTAAACGGTACTGTGGGTTGGGTTTTATTTGGACTTACTTGGGGAGCAGCATTGGCTGGAGTAATTTTCAAACTATTTTTTACTGGAAAATATGACAAACTTTCCACCGTAATGTATGTATTAATGGGCTGGATGGCTGTTTTTGCAATGAAACCATTGTATGAAAATTTATCTCCACAAGGTTTGTTTTGGTTGATAATGGGTGGGGTTTTCTATACGGTAGGAGCGGTTTTTTACGCTCAAAACAAGCTTAAATTTAACCATGCCATTTTCCACATATTTGTGTTATTGGGAAGCGCCAGTCATTTTGTGAGTATTTTCTTTTTTGTGTAAATTCAAATAGAAATTAGGGACATTTGTTGAGTTTTTGTAGGAGTATTTGCTCCAATCCCGTTTCATCCAAACCCAAATCTTCAAATATTTCAGCAATAGAAGCTTGTTCAATGAATCGATCGGGAATTCCGAGAATTTGGATGTTGTGATTATTAAATCCTTTAATTTGAGCAAATTCTAGTATAGCACTTCCAAAACCTCCGGTAGTCGTTCCGTCTTCAACGGTAACGATGTTTACAAATGAGTTAAATACTTCAACAAGTAAAATTTCATCCAAAGGTTTTACAAAAATCATGTCATAATGAGCCACTTCCCATTCGGGATTTCTGCGTAAAATATTTTGAATGGTATTGCCAAAAGGACCTACGGTCAAGACAGCTACCTTTTTACCTTTACTTCTTTGTATTCCTTTTCCTATAGACATTTTTTCAAAAGGCACTTGCCATTTTTTGTGAACACCACGTCCGCGTGGATATCGAATGGCTATTGGCTGTGTGGTAAACTGGGCGGTATAAAGCAATTGACGCAACATGATTTCATCGGTGGGAACGGCTATAATCAGATTTGGAATGGCTCGCAAATAGGCCATATCAAAAACTCCATGATGCGTGGCGCCATCACTTCCTACAATTCCGGCCCTATCTATACAAAATACAACAGGCAATTTTTGCAATGCAATATCGTGAATGAGTTGGTCATAACCCCGTTGTAAAAAAGTAGAATAAATGGCTAAATATGGTATAAAACCTTGGGAGGCAAAACCTCCTGCAAATGTGACTGCGTGTTGTTCGGCAATACCCACATCAAAAGCTCTGTTGGGAAAAGCTTCCAACATGTATTTCAAAGAGCTTCCGGTAGGCATAGCAGGTGTAATGCCGATAATCTTCTCATTTTTTTGTGCCAATTCCACCAAAGTCAGGCCAAAAACATCTTGATATTTAGGAGGCTGATTGGGTTTGTATTCCCCTATGATTTCTCCGGTATTTTTATCAAAAAGTCCGGGTGCATGATAGGTGATTTGGTCTTTTTCGGCTTGTGGTAATCCTTTGCCTTTGGTCGTAATGACGTGTAAAAATTTGGGTCCTTTTACTTTTTTTAAACTATGTAAAGTTTGCAATAATAATTCAATGTTATGCCCGTCTATGGGACCAAAATATTGAAAATTCAGTGCTTCAAATAAATTTTGTTGTTGAGAATCGGGATGGGTTTTGATTTGAGTCAAGTAGTGTTTTAAGGCTCCTACATGTGGGTCAATACCCATTTCATTATCGTTGAGTATGATTAAAACATCGGCTTGAGTAACTCCGGTGTGATTAAGCGCTTCAAATGCCATACCAGCAGCGATACTGGCATCACCGATAACGGCAATGTGTTTCCTTTCAAAATTTCCATTCAATTGCGAAGCCAAAGCCATTCCCAACAATGCAGAAATGGAAGTGGAAGAATGGCCGGTTCCAAAGGAGTCATAGGCACTTTCAGAACGTTTTGGAAAACCTGATATCCCGTTTTTCTGACGTAAAGTTTCAAAATTTTCCCTTCTTCCCGTTAAAATCTTATGTGGATACGCTTGATGACCTACATCCCATATCAAAATATCATCGGGTGTGTTGAAAACATAATGTAGTGCAATCGTCAATTCTACAACACCCAATCCAGCTCCCAAATGCCCTTTTTTGGTTGATACAACATCTATTATGAATTGTCTCATTTCGGATGCCAAAACGGATAATTGGGAAGGTTCAACCCTTTTGAGATCTTGTGGTGTATGAATACGATGTAGAATTTTAGTTTCCATGCGACAAAGTTACTGTTTTGATGGGAACTTGTTTAAAAAAAGACATACTATCAATAAAAAAACCCGTCTCACATAAGTGGGACGGGTTTTTTACTAATATAATTTTGCTTTACTTTTTTTGAACTTCTATATGGTGTTGAAGAAATTGGAAACCATCACGCTGGATGATAGAAATCCATTTTTTATACTTCCAAGACCATTGGGCCTGAATGGACCAAAGTCCTTTTTGAATATAGGCCGCTATAAAAGGGTGAACGTGAAGAGCGATGCTTTTGTAGAGGTCTTTTTCTACTAAATCATCGATTTCTTTAGCAATACGATCAATCAAAAGAATAGGAGCTTCTACTTCTCCATTGGCATTTGGATTGGGTTCGTTTGTTTCTATATTTCTTTCTTCTCGAACTCTTTGGCGGGTAATTTGAACCAAACCAAAACGACTGGGTGGTAAGATCTTGTGTTTAGTACGGTCATATTTCATTTCTTCTTGAAGGTGTTCAAAAAGCTTTTTACGATCTTCTACAGAATGCATATCGATAAAATCTACTACGATAATGCCTCCCATATCCCTGAGTTGTAATTGTCTGGCTACTTCAGATGCTGCAATAAGATTTACTTCTAGAGCGGTGCCTTGTTGGGTTTTGGCTTTATTAGAACGGTTTCCACTGTTTACATCAATGACGTGTAAGGCTTCAGTGTGTTCTATAACCAGGTATGCACCTGTACTCATGGAAACTGTTTTTCCAAATGAAGTTTTTATTTGGCGTTCAATACCGAATTTATCAAAAATGGGAACTTTGGATTGATGCAATTTAACAATCGAAATTTTTTCGGGAGCAATCAGCTCCAGATATTCAACAATTTCGTTATATAAGTTTTCCTCGTTGACGTGAATGCCTACAAACGTATCATTCAAAATGTCTCTCAGCAAAGATGAAGTTCTGTTTACTTCACTCAGAACTTTTACTGGTTTGCTATTGTTATGAATAAGTTTTTTGCACAAGGTTTCCCAATTTCTCAAAGAATTATCTAAATCTTTTTGTAATTCTTCGAGGTTTTTTTCTTCGGCTACTGTTCTCAGTATGATGCCAAATCCTTTAGGTTTAATGCTTTTAGCCAACTTTTTAAGTCGGATTTTTTCTTTGGTGCTTGATATTTTTTGGGATACAGAAACTCTGTCCGAAAAAGGAATGAGAACTAAGTATCTCCCGGCTATAGACAGTTCGGCACTGAGACGCGGTCCTTTGGTAGAAATCGGTTCTTTGACGATTTGAACCAAAATATTGTGACCCGGCGTGAGTACATCTATTATACTGCCATCCTTATTGATATCTTCCTCATTTTGAAAACTTTTCAAGGAAAAATCTTTGCGTTTTCCGGAACTGGCTTCTTTGAGGAATTTTTGCATGGAACGTAATTGTGGGCCCAAGTCATGGTAATGTAAAAATCCGTCTTTTTCAGATCCTACATTGACAAATGCGGCATTGAGTCCCGACAATACTTTTCCAACTTTGGTAAGAAAAACATCTCCTACTGCAATGTTGTTTGATTCAGCTTCATTGTGAAGTTCAATCAACCTTCCATCTCTTAGTAAAGCGAAATCAATATCAGTTGAATTACTTCTAATAATTAATTCTGACTTCATATTGATTTGATTAAATAAATTTAAATACTATGTTTATTGCAAGTGTTGTGGTTTTTTACTACTTGCAAACCGTTGAGAATCTATAAAGATTCTACTTGTCAATGAACGTAAGGATTGTAAAAAATCCGAGGGTTAAAGTGCCAACATTAAATTAAGGGATTCTAAAAAAAAGTTACTTTGTGCAGCTTAAACTATAACCTTTTAAATCTTTAAAAGATAAAGCTATAATAATTTTAAGCTACACAAAGTGATTTTTTGGAATGAATATTAGCACTCCTTTTACAAACTAAGAAAAGGTTTATTTTTTCTTTTTATGTCTGTTTAATCTGCTTCTTTTCTTTCTTTTGTGTGTGGCTATTTTTTTTCTTTTCTTCTTTTTACCGCTTGGCATAAATCAGGTGTTTTAAGAATTAATGAATGAGAATTATTTTTTTACTTTAGTTTTTACACCATTAACAAATATTTTTGCTGGTTTGAATGCCGGGATAAAATGAGCCGGAATTTTAATGGTTGTGTTTTTTGAAATATTTCTTCCTGTTTTTTCGGCTCTTTCTTTGATGATAAAACTACCGAATCCTCTTAGATATACGTTGTCTTTAGACTCCAATGAAGTTTTAATTTCATTCATAAATGCCTCTACAGTAGCTAAAACTTCTGCTTTGTCAATACCTGTTTTCTCTGAAATACTTGCTACGATTTCTGCTTTTGTCATAATTAAATATTATTTGAATTTGATTAATTAAATTTCTTAAATTTTAAAAAGAGTGCAAATATATAACATTCCCCACAATTACAATACAGAATTTCAAATATTTACAATCTAATAGGTTAGACTTTAACACAATAGACTGAATCGGGACTACCCATTACAAATGGATTACCATTTTTAGAAAAATGAATAAGTATAAAAAAATGAAGTAAAAAAATATTGATTATCAGAACAATCCGTTGATTTGGGCATCAATTTGATCAATGATATGACCTAAATCTTCTGGTCGATCAATAATATCGAGATGATCAACATCAATGATTAATAATTTACCTTTGTCATAGCTTGAAATCCAAGCTTCATACCTTTCATTTAATCGGCTGAGATAGTCAATACTGATAGAATGTTCGTAATCACGACCTCTTTTGTGTATTTGTCCAACCAATGTAGGTATAGTTGCTCTGAGGTAAATCAATAAATCGGGAGGAGAAACTAAGCGTTCCATCAACTCAAAAAGCGATTTGTAATTTTCAAAATCACGGTGAGGCATGAGTCCCATTGCGTGGAGATTGGGTGCAAAAATATGAGCATCTTCATAGATGGTGCGATCTTGAATGATGTTTTTGCCACTGTCTCTTATCTCTAAAATTTGTCTAAAACGACTGTTTAAGAAATAGACTTGGAGATTGAACGACCAACGTTCCATTGAGCCGTAAAAATCATCCAAATATGGATTTTCATCCACAGATTCATAATGAGGACTCCATTTGTAATGTTTGGCTAACAATCCGGTGAGTGTTGTTTTTCCGGCACCGATGTTTCCAGCAATAGCTACGTGCATATAAAATTAGAAATTAGCCCTTCGACTTCGCTCAGGGTGATTAGAAATTGGATTCCGATACCACGCCAGCTGATAGGCAGGCTTATCGCTATAGAAGTACTAGGGAAAATACAAAACCCAAATATTTCTTTAATCCGAATCTGACATTCCGATAGTGCATCGGTAGTCGAAAATTATAAAAAACGTGAAATACTTTATAAAAAACTATTCATTAATATTTCGCCATTTTTTGACTTTGTAAAAATAATATTAAATATGTTATGGTTCAACGAATTGTTAATAAATTATCCATCATTTTAAGCAATTCTCATTTTATTTTAAATTTAAGTCCTTGATTTACAAATCTAAATTATTTTGAGAAAATAATAAAGTGAAAATAGTTATATTTGCAATGTTATGTCATTAAATCTGACTTAAGTAAATTTTATGTTACGTATCCTTTTTTTATATATTACTTTTTTTGGAGTCACTTTTTTTCCTTCCTTGTTGGCTCAAGAGATGCCTCCGATAGTAAAATACAAATCGCAGTTTTATAATGCAGGTAATCAAAATTGGATGATTGCTCAGGATTCACAGCATTTTCTATATTTTGCGAACAATGAAGGATTGTTGGAATTCAATGGTTCCAATTGGACACTTTACCCTTCACCTAATGAAACCATTATTAGGTCTGTAAAAATCGTGGGGGAAAAGATATTTACTGGATGTTATATGGAATTTGGATATTGGGAACGACAACCCAATGGTTTGCTCCAATACGCTTCATTGAGTCAAAAAGTAGCGAGTAAATTAATAGAAGACGAACATTTTTGGAATATTATTTCACTCGATGATTGGGTTTTGTTTCAATCTTTCAATAGGATTTATGTATACAATACCAAGACCGATAGTTTTCAATTTATTGACAATCACCCCTACATATTCAGAATATACAAAGTGCTCAACGCTGTTTATTATCAGGCAATCGGAGAAGGTTTGTTTGAAATAATAAACGGTAAAGGAGTTTTAGTATCCAATGACGATAGGATTAAAAACAATAGAATAGTTGAAATTTTCACCCATGACGATGGTTTTTTGTTTCAAACAGAACGAGCCGGTATTTTCAAATGGAAAGATGATAAATTGGAGCCATTTCGTTTTGAATCAGAAGCTGAACTTATTCCAAACGCCATTTTTAGTGCCCAAAAACTATCCAATGGTGGCTTTGCCTTAGGAACCATTTCCAATGGGATTTTCATTTTAAACAAACAAGGAAAAGTAATTTATCACATCACTCAAAACACGGGTTTGGGTAACAACACCATTTTATCCCTTTTTGAAGATGCAGACAATAATCTGTGGATGGGATTAGACAATGGAATAGATTGTATCAATCTACAATCGCCTATTAAAAACTTTATTGATGATGAAGGTTATTTGGGAACTGTTTATGCAGCTATTAAATTTCAAGACAAATTATATATTGGGACAAATCAAGGTCTGTTTTATAAAAGTGCTCTTTCAAATGATGGATTTCATTTTGTAAATGGAACCAAAGGACAAGTTTGGTCGCTTTTCGAACATGATAAACAATTGTTTTGTGGTCATGATCTTGGAACTTTTTTAATAAATGACCTAACTGCTCAATTGATTTTCAAAAATTCAGGAACTTGGAAGTTCAATGCAGTTCCACATCAATCCAATCTTTTGTTACAAGGCAATTACAACGGCCTGTCTGTTTTGGAAAAAAAAGGAAATACATGGGTATTTCGCAATAAATTGAATGGTTATGACATCTCTTCTCGTTACTTCGAGATTACAAACGAGTGGGATATATATATTGGACACGAATACAAAGGTGTCATTAAGGTCAAACCCAATTCAGAATTGACTTCAGTAGAAAAGTTTGAGATTTTACAAACTCCGATGAAAGGCAAACACATCAGCTTGGCAAAATACAATGATGCTATATATTTTGCTAGTAAACAAGGGATTTTTAAACTTGCATCTCAAAAAAAGGTGTTTGTTAAAGATGAAAACCTGAGTGATTTATTAAAAGATGATGAATATATCTCAGGAAAATTAAATATGGATTCATCCAATAAAATGTGGCTTTTCACTAAAAATTACATTTATTATTTTACTTCAGGAAGCTTTAACACACAGTTGAAAAGTCATAAGATTTCAATTCCTTTTTCTACCATAAATCCTATGTTGGGTTATGAAAATGTAACTCAAATTTCCAATAACGAATATCTGATTGGAAAAACTGACGGTTATTTTATCATCAACCTCAACGATTATAAACTCAAAACGCATAATATTACTTTAACTAATGTTACGGCCAATAAATTAAAAAAACCCAGCTTCAATCTCTCCATTTCTGAAAAAGGAAAATTGCAACACGCTGAGAATAATATCAGTTTAAATTTTACAGTTCCTCAATACGACCGATTTATCAACGTTGACTACCAATATATATTGGAAGGATTTCAAAACCAATGGAGTGAATGGAGCAACAAATCTACCGTGAGTTTTAAAAACCTACCTCCGGGAGAATATACATTTAAAGCAAGAGCCAAAGTAGCCAATGAGACCTCAAAAAACATGGTTATTTATACTTTCAAAATTCAAAAACCTTGGTATCAAACTAATTATGCAGTTTTGTTTTATCTAATTCTCTTTTATGGTTTGGGATATTTTATAAACAAAGCCTATCGCAATCATTACCACAAACAAAGAGAAAAACTCATTGAAGAAAACAACCGCCTATTGGAAATAAAGGAACTGGAAAATGAGAAAGAATTGATGAAGCTGAAAAATGAACAATTGGTTCATGATGTCGATATTAAAAGCAGAGAATTAGCTGTTTCAACAATGAGTATGATTAAGAAAAACGAGCTCCTTGAGCTTATCAAAGAAGATTTGAAGAAAACAACCGAAAGTAAAAACAAAGATTTTATGCCCGTAATTACTATGATCAATAGAAATATCAAAGAGGAAAACTCCTGGGAAATCTTCAAAGAAGCTTATGATAATCTAGATAAAGACTTTTTAAAAAAAATGAAAGCAGCGCATCCGAGTCTTACTCCTAGTGATTTAAAACTTTGTGCTTATTTAAGACTCAACCTTTCTTCCAAGGAAATTGCGCCTATGCTACATATTTCTATTAGAAGTGTGGAAATAAAACGCTATAGATTGCGTAAAAAAATAAACCTTATTCACGATGAAGGCTTGGTCAATTACATATTAAATATGTAAATCATTTTTTCAAGAATCTATGCTACTCAAAATGCATTTTATAAAACCACTTAAATTAACATAAGTATTACACTTTTTGATTGAAAATGTTGTATATTTACATGATAAATGATTGATAATTAAATCATAAAATTTTATGCAGCACATAAATAACCTTGAACTGTAACGTAAAGGTTGTTTTTCCTTAAAAGCAATTGACCTTTACGTGTTATTGTCTCACCTAAAACATAACCGGTCATGTTAGCTTGTAAATCATCCAAAGCCAATTTAGAAAAATGCACGCGCCTATTCCTTATGATGGGATTGGTTGTTGCCTTGTTGTTAACGGAATTTGCTATTGAATTCAAAACGCATAATAAAACTGAAGAAAGTTCAGCATATGATTATAATGCAATAGCTTCCGATGAAGAAATTATTCCTGAAACCAAAATGGAATTGGAAATCCCAAAAGAATCGGAACCCATACCTCAAGCCCCGATTTTGGAACAAATCAAAATCGTTGCAGACGACAAAAAAATAATCGAATCTATTTTAGTATCTACCGAAACCGACGAAAAAGAAGCCATCATAATACAAAAAGTAGTACTCAATGAAGTAAAAGAACAAAAAGTAGTGGAAGAAATTGAAGAAGATGTACCTTTTTTTATCATAGAAGATGTGCCCAAATATCCAGGTTGTAGAGGAAATAATGATGAATTGCGCAAATGCATGCAAGATAACATTCAAAAATTTGTTCACGAAAATTTTAATGTCGGAATAGCTCAGGAGTTGGGTTTGGAACCTGGAACAAAGCGCATTTTTGTCGTTTTTATCATCGATAAAAATGGTAATATTACGAATATTGAAAGTAGGGCTCCACATAAAAGCCTTCAATTGGAAGCCGAAAGAGTTGTCAAATCACTTCCCAAAATGGAACCGGGAAAACAAAGAGGCAAACCGGTAGGTGTTAAATACAGTTTGCCTATCGTATTTGAAATCATCTAGTATATAGCATAGGACCAATCCCAACAAAATCAGCACTCCACAAGTAAAAAAGAGGCTGCGTATGAACGGCATTCCTAACACAACCTCTTCTGCGAATGAACATCTATTTGACCGCTTTGACCAATCGCACAAACTCACTTTTGTAACCATCTTGGTCTTTTCCTTTGGCTTTGGATGCCAATTCTATGATTTGATCGTAATCGGTTTTTCCTTTAAATTCAGAAGATCTCAATTGCATACCAAACATGGCAACGGAGGCAGCAAACCTAAAATCATCAGGAGTTTCTGACACTGATTTTACATTATCGGGAACAATTTTAACCAATTCAATACTTTCATCTTGATCCGGTTTTTTATATCTAAATTTAACAGTCAGCAACTCTGATTCAAAGGTTGGATTAGGTTCTGTATTGCTGTATTTCAATGAAGGTAAATCTTTGGTGAATTTAGATTTGACTCCTTGTGGAATAATTTCATACAAAGCTGTAACCGTGTGACCACTACCTATTTCTCCTGCATCAATGGTGTCATCGACAAAATCCTCGTCATTGAGTAAACGGTTTTCATAACCGATTAAACGATAAGCCTGAACTTTATTGGGGTTGAATTCTACCTGAATTTTGACATCTTTGGCAATGGTAAACAATGTTCCGCCAAATTCAGTTCCCAGTACTTTTTGTGCTTCTTGCATATTGTCTATATAAGCGTGATTTCCATTGCCTTTATCGGCTAAAGTTTCGAGTTTGGAATCTTTGTAATTTCCCATACCAAAACCTAAAACGGTTAAGAAAACGCCACTTTTTCTCTTTTCTTCAATAAGCTTTTCCAAATCTGAATCGGAAGAAGTACCCACATTAAAATCTCCATCAGTAGCTAGGATGACACGGTTATTGCCCTTTTCTTTAAAATGTTTTTCAGCCAATTGATAGGCCAATTGTATTCCGGCTGCTCCGGCTGTGGAGCCACCTGCTTGCAATTGATCCAAAGCCGAGATAATTTTTTCTTTTTGATCACCACTTGTAGGTTCGAGCACTACTCCGGCAGCTCCTGCATATACCACGATAGCCACTTTATCTTTTTCTCTCAATTGATTGACCAATAATTTGAAAGCCGATTTCAAAAGTGGTAGTTTGTTGACATCTTGCATGGAACCCGAAACGTCAATCAAAAAAACCAGATTGGAGGCAGGCAAGTTTTCCATTTCAATGGTTTTACCTTGCAATCCTATTTTGACCAATACATGTTCTTCATTCCAGGGACAAACAGCTGTTTCGGAATGAATGGCAAACGGATGTTCGTCAACCGGTTGGGCATAATTGTAATTGAAATAATTGATCATTTCCTCAATTTTTACCGCATCATTTGGCACCTTTTCGCCATTGTTAATCATCCTACGCACATTGGAATATGATGCTTTGTCCACATCAATAGAAAAAGTAGATAAGGGGTCTTTGAGAGGTGTTTTAAAAATATTTTCGGATATATTGGAATAGGATTCATTATTAGGTTCTTGATAAACAACCGTAGAAGCGGAATATTTCTCTTTTTTATCCCTTTTTTTATTAAACAATCCCGTTGTGGGTGCTGAGTAACCATAACTCACAACTACAACTTCGTCCAAAACGTTGTTGTTATCTGCCATAAGCACATCCATCGTATTTGAAGTTCCTACCGTTTTTTCAATAGTCATCTTTCCCACATAACTATACACCAAGACATTTCCCACTTGGGCCTGAATGGCATATTTTCCATCAAAATCGGTTTCTGTGCCGGTTCGGGTTCCTTTGATGATAATGCTGACTCCAGGTAAAGGTCCGCTATCATCACTAACGATTCCGCTGATGGTTTTTTGGGCAAAAAGAGTTCCAAAACTCATCAATACTAGACTAAATACGAATGTTCTCATGGTTGTTGATTTTTAAAATTTGAAGTAAAATTAGGGGCTGGATGTCGATGCTGCAATCTACAATGAGTCAAGTGGGTTTTTCGATGAGCAAATGTTGTTTTTAAGAATTTCTAATCCTTTTTCTAAACTTGTATGATTGGAATAGTACTCAAAAAAAACGTACTTTTGAAAATCCTAAAAACTTAAACTCAATACTTTTGCAACATAAACCAAATATTCTCGTTACCGGTGGCACCGGATTGGTGGGTTCTCACTTACTAGCACAACTAGGATTACAAGGTCATACAATCAGAGCCATCCGCCGTTCAACATCCTCATTGGAAGCAGTAAAACAGGTTTTTTCCTATTACTCAGATGATTTTTTGGCACTTTTTGATAAAATTGAATGGGTTGAAGCCGATTTATGTGATCTTCCTGCTCTCACGCTTGCATTTGAAGGCATTACACAAGTATATCATTGTGCGGCCATCGTATCTTTCAAAAAAAGTGATTATGACGCCATGCGTAAAACCAATATTGAAGGAACTGCTCATATGGTAAATCTGTCATTGGATTTTCAAGTAGAAAAGTTTTGTTATGTAAGTTCCATAGCTACTTTGGACAAAAATCCAAATACAGAAGTAATAGACGAACAAAATGAATGGAATCCTGAGCACAACAATTATGGATATGCGATAACCAAATATGGAGGGGAAATGGAAGTGTGGCGTGGCACTCAGGAAGGATTGAATGTAGTAATTGTCAATCCGGGAGTAATATTGGGATCGGGTTTTTGGGGACACAATACCGGCCAATTTTTTAGCAATGCCGCCAAGGGTTTTAAGTTCTACACGATGGGAGAAACAGGATTCGTTGGCGTTAATGATGTTGCCAAAGCTATGATCCAACTCATGGCAAGTACGCTTGTGAATGAGCGCTATATATTGGTTTCAGAGAATAGGAGTTTTCAGTATGTATTGAGTAGTATTGCCCAAGCCATAGGCGTTTCTATTCCCAAAATTAAAATTACCCCTTTTTGGAGTGAAATTGCTTGGCGATTGGCTGCTGTTTATTCATTTATTACCGGAAAACCAGCTTTGATTACCAAACAATCGGCTAGGGCTTCTCATCAAAAATTTTCTTATGCCTCTCAAAAAATTAAAGATCAATTGGGGTTTGAATTTGAACCTTTGGAACAAACAATTCAGCGCACTGCAAAAGATTTTTTAAAATAAAACGTTTGTTCTATGTTAGGGATATGTTATCTAAAAATAGCTCCTTCGTACAAGTGTTGATATCTTAAGCCGTGTTGATGGTTTAGATACCAAACTTATCTGTATTTTTGTAATCTAAATATTACTTAATCGTTTTGATCAATCAAGCTACTATACTGACTGCATCTGATGCGTTGGTCATCATACCAACGTATAATGAAATTGAAAATATCGAAGAAATCATCCGTGCTGTTTTCAGTTTAGAAAAGACGTTTGACATCTTGATTGTGGATGATTCGTCTCCAGATGGTACCGCTCAAAAAGTTAAAGACCTACAAGCCGAATTCCCCAACCGATTGCATTTGGAAATAAGAAGAGAAAAACAAGGTTTGGGAGTGGCCTACATACATGGGTTCAAATGGGCTTTGAAAGCCGGATATGAATATATCATGGAAATGGACGCCGATTTCTCTCACAATCCCAATGATTTACCTCATTTATATGAAGCTTGTGTATCTGGTGCCGATGTAGCAGTAGGTTCGCGTTATGCCGATGGTATCAATGTGGTGCATTGGGACATCAAACGCATCCTTCTCTCTTACTTTGCATCTAAATATGTGCGTTTGATTACCGGAATTCCGGTAAAAGATACCACTGCCGGATTTGTGTGTTATCAAAGAAAAGTGTTGGAAACCATTGATTTGGACCAAATAAAGTTTGTGGGTTATGCTTTCCAAATTGAAATGAAATTTAAAGCATGGAAACACGGATTTGATATCAAGGAAGTAACCATCATTTTTACAGATAGGGTTAAGGGGAAATCCAAAATGAATTCATCGATCATCAGTGAAGCTGTTTTTGGGGTTATCAAAATGAAAATGGATGGCATTAAATAGGATTATCCTGTTTTAATCGAAATTCGTTACGATAATTTTTTGCGATGAAAAACTTAGATAAAGAATAATAGGGGTTAAACATATTTGCAATGAAGAAAATATTGATTAAAAATGCCAAGATAGTCAACGAAGGCATTATTCTAGAAGGCGACGTCCTGATAGAAGGGGAATTTATTGTTGAAATTGGAGAAAGCATCAGTCCTAAATCACCCGAAACCGATGTGATACAGGCTGAAGGAAAATACTTGTTTCCTGGTATGATTGATGATCAAGTACATTTTCGCGAACCGGGACTGACCCATAAAGCCGATTTGTATTCTGAGAGTAAAGCGGCTATAGCCGGAGGTATTACTTCTTTTATAGAAATGCCCAATACAATGCCTCAAACAACGACGCAAGTAGCATTAACCGAAAAATTTCAACTGGCAGCTCAAAAATCATTGGCCAATTATTCCTTTATGATAGGTGGCACCAATGACAATTTGGACGAATTACTCCAAACAGACCCCAAAACTGTAGCCGGAATCAAACTCTTTTTAGGATCATCTACCGGTAATATGCTCGTTGATAACGAAACCATATTGGAAAAGATATTTTCCTCGGTCAAATTGTTGATTTCTGCTCATTGTGAAGACGAATCTACCATTCAGAACCACCTCAAAAAGTATGTTGAAACTTTTGGTGATGATATTCCTGTGGCATTACATCCTCAGATTAGAAGTTCGGAAGCTTGTTATATTTCTAGTTCGAAAGCAGTAGCATTAGCTCAAAAAACCGGCGCTCGTTTGCATGTATTTCACGTTTCAACTGCTCAAGAAATGGATTTATTTACAAATAAAACGCCTTTAAAAGACAAAAAGATCACTGCCGAAGTCTGTGTACATCATCTTTGGTTCAATGATTCTCATTATGCTGAGAAAGGTTCGTTGATCAAATGGAATCCAGCGATTAAATCGGAGAAACATCAGAATGCTTTATGGGAAGCACTATTGGATGATCGTATTGATGTCATTGCTACCGATCATGCACCACATACACTTGATGAAAAAAAGAAGGTTTATACCCAATGTCCTAGTGGTGCGCCTATGGTTCAACACGCTTTGCCGGCTTTATTGGAATTTTATAAAAAAGGTAAGATTTCTCTTGAAAAAATTGTAGAAAAAACTGCACACAATCCGGCTGTTTTATTTCAGATTGACAGAAGAGGTTTTATCAAAAAAGGGTATTATGCCGATTTAGTTTTGGTGGATTTATCCAAACCTTGGACAGTAAATAAAGAAAATATATTGTATAAATGCGGTTGGTCTCCATTGGAAGGAACGACATTTACTTCCAGAATTTCTCATACATTTGTCAACGGAAATATCGTTTATAATGACGGTAGATTCAAAGAAGATATCAAAGGAAAAGCTTTGGCATTTAACAGGCCAACATCCTAATAAACTCCATATAAATGAGAGTACTATTTGCATCCATATTGGTTATGTTTTTGATTTCTTGTAAAAAAGAAAACAAAACAGTTGTTTCCAAACCGGAAGAAACCCTGAAGACAACCGAAGAAAAAGTCACTGAAAAAACTGATTTTCTGGAAGTTTCATTCTTGGAGTTTTTTGAAACTTTTTTAAAAGACATGGAATATCAAAAATCAAGAGTTGATTTTCCTGTCCATGTGATGGGCGAAAAAGTAAAGAGTAACGATTGGATTGTTGTTGATTTTCTCCAACAAGCTGAATTTTTTCCGTATTTGTTACAAGACACACTTAAACCCAAACAGGTTGAAAAACAATTGGTACACATCATTGATTTCAATCAAAACACCTATACCGATTATTACTTTGAAAAATCAATTGATAACTGGAAATTATCCAAAATTGAATCTTCTGAGTTGGATTCATTGACAGAAAACGAATTTGTAGGTTTTTTAATTAAATTTTCTCTAGATGCTGATTTTCAAAGATCTCACATTGCTTTTCCATTGAAAGAAGTAACCATGGAAATGGATTCAATAACGACATTTAAAACGTCTCAAATTCCGATAGAAGAATGGGAATTCTTTGATTTTATATCTGAAATCCAATATTTAATCATCTTTCATGTACATCCACTCAATCCCAATACGAAGTATATTCATCTGCGAGGCAATGAAAACGGGATTTCAGTTGAATACATCTTTCAAAAAATCAATGGAGAATGGATGTTTGTCCAAATCAACGATCAATCGACTTGATTTTATTTAAATAACCTATACAATTAGTTCATTATTTATCTATCTTTAAAAAATCTTTTTTGATTGCAAAAAAGACATTAAAATATTGATATTTAGTAATTTATTGAATGAATTATTTTTTCAAACACTTGTTGAATGAATTTGAATTACCCCTTACCAATCCGGTACTGGTATTTTCTTTGATTCTATTGATTATATTACTTTCTCCACTCATTCTCAAAAAATTTAATATTCCCAGCATCATCGGGTTGATTATTTCGGGAGTAATTATTGGCCCTTTTGGTTTGAATTTTCTCGAAAAAAACTCGGCTATTGAACTTTTTTCAACCATTGGTTTGCTGTACATCATGTTTATTGCCGGTTTGGAATTGGATCTCAATGAGTTTAAAATACACCGCAACAAGAGTTTTTTGTTTGGTTTTCTGACTTTTATTATTCCTTTAGCAGTAGGCTATCCGGTGATGCATTTCGGATTGGGTTATGATGTCAATGCCAGTTTTCTCACCGCCAGTATGTTTGCTACACATACTTTGGTGGCTTATCCCATCGTCAGTCGTTTGGGGGTTTCCAAAAATCAAGCGGTTGCCATAGCAGTAGGCGGTACCATTCTCACCGACACAGCTGTTTTGATTATTTTGGCATTGATTATTGGGAACAGTCAAGGGAATTTGGATCACCAGTTTTGGTTAAGATTGATTGTGTCGATGGCTATTTTTAGTGCCATTATGTTTTTGATTATACCCAAGATTGCGAAGTGGTTTTTTCAAAAGCTAGAATCTGAAAAGCATTCTCATTATATATTTGTATTATCAGTGGTATTTTTTGCTGCGTTCCTTGCGGAAGTGGCCGGTTTGGAAAAAATCATCGGAGCGTTTGTCGCCGGTTTGGCATTAAACAAATTGATTCCACACACTTCGGCATTGATGAATAGGATTGAATACATTGGGAATTCGCTTTTTATTCCTTTTTTCTTTATAAGTGTTGGTATGTTGGTGGATGTAAGTGTTTTTCTTTCTGAACCGTTTACGCTTTTTATAGCATTAATTCTGACAACTACAGCCTTGTTTAGTAAATGGCTTGCAGCGTTTTTGACCCAAATAGTATTAAAATATTCTATTGCCCAAAGAAGAATAATGTTTGGTTTGTCAGCTTCTCGTGCGGCAGCAACCTTAGCCATTGTATTGGTAGGTTTTCAAAACAAAATTATCGATGAAAACATCTTAAACGGTACCATCATTCTCATTTTACTCACTTGTATATTTGCCTCTTTTATTACTGAAAAAGCGGCCAAGCAACTTTTATTGGAAAATGAAGAAATAGATACCACTTCAGTTCCACTCAAACCTAAAAGTGCCGAACAAATATTGGTTTCCATCGGACAGAATACCAATTTGGAAAAATTATTAGAGTTTGCTCAACTCATTCAAGATAATAAATCCCTAAATCCCATTTCATTTCTTTCTGTTGTTCCCAATGACGAAGAAGCCGATCGGAATTTGGCCAAGTCCAAAAGAAAATTGGAGGAAATTGTCAAACAAGGTGCAGCAACCGAAACCAAAGTTCATCCCATCACGACCATTGACCACAATATTGCCAATGGAATCAGTAGGGTCACCAAGGAAATTTCGGCCGATTATGTCATTATAGGATGGATAGAAAGAACCGGTTTTTTTGATAAATTATTGGGTGAAAAAGCGGAAGCTATTATCAATAATATAGACAAAACCCTTTTCATCTGTCAGTTGGAAAAGCCGTTTGTGAGTTTCAAACGCATGGTAATTATTTCTCCCGATTTGGCAGAAAGAGAATTTGCTTTTAAAGATTGGGTACATAAATTGGCCAAAATGGCTCGAGAGTTATCCATTCCTATTGTACATTACGGAGATGAACGCACCCATGAAGCCTTACAGTTGGAATGGGAAAACGCCAAATTCAACGTTCCCATATCGTATAAAACCATTCCCGATTTTGATGATTTTGTCAAACTCACCGGTGAAATTCGGACCGATGATTTAATGGTCTTGATTTCTTCCCGCAAAGGATCCATATCCTACATCTCCGACTTGGATGTGTTGCCTTCTACCTTGGAAAGACACTTTGAAGACAACAACAAAATCATCATCTATCCACAGCAATTTGCCTATCACTTTTTAGCAGAACGATATGAAGATTTTACTTCCAATCCACTCTCCAAGGGTATTGAACAGATTGGGAATATTTTTAAGTGGGATTAAAATTTCACTTTAATTTATTAAAAAACTGATAGGTAAGACTTTTTCAGCAGACCCTAATTATTTACCATAGGCGTCTACTGATGCTTATGGAGCATGATACTATGTGAAACATATGGAGAAACATCAATCGGGGATTTTACAATATTTGATTGTATTTCCTTCTTCGGTTTGTAGATGCAAACTATCTGAGGTCAAAAGGAGTATGTGATATTCACTTAGCTTTACAAAATCCTCATAAAGTGTCATTTTATCATCATTTATTTTAATGGTGAAGTTACCTTCATATTCTAGATATTGAATTCTATCTTTTTCAATTATAAAACTCACATTATCATCTTTACTTTTAGCCCAAGCACCTTGTAACCATGTCAATTTTTCATCCTTTAACGAATTACAATTGAATAGAAATAGTAATATCAAAATCAAACCAAACCTTTTCACATTCATTTTCTATAATTTTATCACCCCTTCATCTCCACATAATACTTGTAAAACAACGGAATGCTTTCAATTCCTTTCAAATAGTTGAATATACCGTAATGCTCATTGGGTGAGTGAATGGCATCGCTGTTTAAACCAAATCCCATGAGGATGGATTTGCTTTTCAGTTCTTGTTCAAATAACGCCACGATAGGAATGCTACCTCCACTACGTTGCGGAATGGCAGGTACCCCAAAGGTTTCGGTGTATGCTCTATTTGCTGCTTTGTAGCCTATGCTGTCTATAGGGGTAACATAAGCGTCGCCACCATGGTGAGGTGTAACTTTTACCCGTACAGATGCAGGCGCCAATGATTCAAAATATTGGGTAAATAATACTGTAATTTCATCCGGGTTTTGATAAGGAACCAATCGCATGGATATTTTAGCAAATGCCTTGGATGCAATAACTGTTTTGGCACCTTCTCCTGTATAACCACCCCATATGCCATTGACATCCAATGTGGGACGAATAGCCGTGCGTTCGTTAGTAGAATAACCTGTTTCGCCGTGGATATCTGTTAAATCCAATGCTTTTTTATAAGCATCCAAACTAAAAGGGGCTTTGGCCATTTCGGCTCTTTCTTCGGTTGATAATTCCAATACTTTATCATAAAATCCCGGAATGGTGATCCGGTTTTCGGCATCGTGTAAAGAGGCAATCATTTGAGTTAAAATATTTATAGGATTGGCGACAGCTCCACCGTACAAACCTGAATGCAAGTCACGATTAGGGCCGGTTACTTCTACTTCCACATAACTCAAACCTCTCAAACCAGTGGTAATGCTAGGCTGGGTATTGCTGATCATACCGGTATCTGATATGAGAATGATATCATTTTTTAGTTTTTCTTGGTTGCGTTTGACATACCAATTTAAACTAGGCGAACCAATTTCTTCTTCACCTTCGATCATGAATTTGACATTACAAGGTAATTCGTCATGTGTAGTCATGTATTCCAAAGCCTTGACGTGCATGAAAAACTGACCTTTATCATCGCAGGCACCACGGGCAAAAATGGCTCCATCGGGATGAATGTCTGTTTTTTTGATGACAGGTTCAAAAGCGGGAGAATCCCATAATTCGATAGGGTCAGCGGGTTGTACGTCGTAATGTCCATAGACTAAAATCGTAGGCAACTTTGGGTCGATGATTTTCTCACCGTATACAATAGGATTTCCGGGTGTTTCGCAAATCTCAACATGATTGCAACCGGCATTTTTCAAAGCAGCTTGGGTTGCTTCTGCCATTTTTTGAATATCTCCTTTATAAGCTGCATCGGCACTGATGGAAGGAATTTTCAAAATATCGATGAGTTCACTGATGAAACGATCTTGGTTTGCATCTATATAATTTTTGACTGACATAGTACGGTTTATTTAAATTATGAAATCAAATGGTACCCGATTAATAGGATTGTGTAAAGATAAAAAAATACCAAGTATTTTCTACCATTTAATTTAAACCCCAAACAAGCGTTTGGAATTTTCGGTAGTGATATGGGCTATGGTTGGC
Organism: Flavobacteriia bacterium; assembly: GCA_011391075.1. Taxonomy (GTDB): domain Bacteria; phylum Bacteroidota; class Bacteroidia; order Flavobacteriales; family Flavobacteriaceae. The sequence continues at coordinate 23,431 of JAABRF010000025.1, forward strand.
AAATCGGTTTGATAAATCTCGGCTAGTTTCAAGGCAACGAGTTTCAGGTAGCTGCTTTCATTTCGTTTGCCACGATGTGGTGCCGGAGCTAGGTAAGGCGCATCGGTTTCCAGAAGGATGTGTTCCAACGGGATTTCGTGCAGAAACTGATCGATTTTACCATTTTTAAAAGTCACGACACCACCGATTCCGAGCATCATATTGTAATCGAGGGCTTGATGGGCTTGTTGTAAATTGCCGGTAAAACAATGTAAAACACCTTTTAAATCGGGAGATTTTTCGGTTTCTAGAATTTCAAAGATTTCGTCAAATGATTCTCGAGCGTGTATGGCAATAGGCAGTTTGCGTTCTTTAGCCCAACGGATTTGAGTGATAAAAGCCTCTTGTTGTTCTTTCAAAAATGTTTTGTCCCAATACAAATCAATGCCGATTTCACCGATGGCGCAATATTTTCTCTGTTCCAGTTGGTTTAAGATATGAGCCAATTCTTCCCTATAATTTTCTTTGACATGCGTTGGATGCAATCCGGTCATCAAAAAAACATTATTGGGATATTGACTTTCCAAATCGAGCATTTTTTGGGTATAAGATGCATCTATAGCCGGAATAAAAAATCGAGAAACACCTTCGTTTAAGGCGTTTTGAATGCTTTCATTTCGATCTAGGTCAAACAATTCACTGTATAAATGTGTATGGGTATCGGTTAAAATCATTGGGTTTTCAAATCCTTTTGTTTATCCATTTGGAGTTTCTTTTGCATCAACACTTTTTTTCTATCCAATTGGGAATTGGGTTGAGATGGCATTGAATTGTTGCGTTGTGCTTGGACAGGATTGGATTCAAGTTCTTTTTGATCTTCTTCGGGTGTTTGAGTCAAAATAGCTTGAAAATCGGGATCTAAATGTAATTCAGTTTCCAGGTTTTCTACAGCTAAAACCGAATTTAACTTGGCATTGACTCCTGAATATGCTTCCAAAATTTTTTTAATTTGTAAAGAAACTTCATCAGGTGTAATCGCAGTAATATTGGACATATCGGCTAATCTTTTACATTCATTGTCCAATATGTTGAATCGAGTAGCAACGGATTCAGTTTGTAAAATGTCAAAATGAATACTATCTTTCAATTCGGTAGCCATTTTGCTCAAATCTTTAGCATTGTTTAAAGCTTCCGAGTTGGAAATGGCGAAATAACGGGTAATAAAAGTATCAAATTGCACGTATTGTGCCCAATCTTTGACAAATTCTTGAGCTTCGGGAGAAAGGGTCATTCCGATGGCATTGATATTGCGTTTGTTTGGTACAACAGCCAATGTATCTGCGGTCTCAGTCGTTTCAGGTTTGGGTCCATTTCCATTACAGGAGACCAACAAAACCAGTATTCCCAATATCAATAATAAGTTGCGCATATTTGTTTTAAAAATCGGGATAAAATTAGCACAAAGTTTTGAAATGCCTTTAGGAATTGTAAAGAAATAAAGAATCCATTTTGGCTTGTCCTTTTGCCCTTTTCCTATGTTTCAAATTTTGCTAAGAGACGCAAGCTATTAGCTGCCATTTGTGCCTTGAAAAAGAACAAAATTACTACGCCAATTCTGTACACTTTTTTCCTTTGCAATTCCTTAGTTAATTGTTAAATATTGGGAAGTATTACAAATTTAGGGTGCGATAAAAATAAAACGAGTTTTGTCAGCTTAAAATAATTAATTTTGCGGCAATTACAAAAACATGGAAGCTGTAGAACGGATTATCATCAATTATGATTGGTTGACTTTTACTTTTTTAGGTATTGGTTTGATGCTGATTGTGGTCAATTTTCTCGATCAGGATAGATTGAGACAATTGTTGGTTTTACCATTTAGTTCACTTTACTTTTCTATGTATGAAAACACTTCTGATACATTGTTAAAAGGATTTACCATTTTGCTTTTTACGGCTTCCAATCTCACTCTTTCCATTTTCGTTTATTTACTTTTTCAAAATCAATATCCAAATGTTTTATCCACTTTGAAGAATCCATTATTATTGATCATGGGGTTGGTATTGTTGTATTGGATTTTGAGGTTTTTAATAGGTCGTTTTCTAGCTTGGATATTCGATTTGCAATCATTACACAACCATGCAGTTTACACCAAGATGAGTTACTATTTCAGCATCAATTTGTATTTATTGGTTTTAGTAATTTTTGGGGTATATTATTTCGATTGGCAAGGACCATATATTATATTTGTAATGGTTGTTTATCTGATTTTATTGAGCATCAGATATTTTCACTTTGTAAAATTTATGAATAGATATACATTTGTAAGTTTATTCTATTTTATTTTATACCTTTGCACCCTTGAAATAGCACCGCTCCTTTTAGTATATAAATGGAGTTTGGGTTAGGCTGTTTTTAAAAGTAAAATTGGATATTAATAGGTTTTCCAATCATTTGGAGTTTTAAAAACGTTAATCTAACTGATGAAAGTAAAAACAATCTTAGTTTCGCAGCCTACTCCAGGCGAAAACTCCCCCTATTTTGAAGTAGTAGAAAAGCACAAAGTAAAGATTGACTTTCGTTCTTTTATACATGTAGAAGGAGTCGATACGCGTGATGTTAGGCATCAAAAAATCGACATTACTCAATATACAGCCATTATACTTACCAGTCGAAATGCAGTAGATAATTTCTTTAGAATTGCTGAAGAAATGCGTTATTCGGTACCTATTGAATTGAAGTATTTTTGTTTGTCTGAAGCGGTTGCCAATTATCTTCAACATCACATTGTATATAGAAAAAGAAAGATTTACGTAGGGGAGAGAACGATAGGTGATTTGGCTAAAGTGATTAAAAAACACAAAGAAGAAAAGTTTTTATTACCCACTTCTGACCAATTGAAAGCGGAAATTCCTGAAGCATTAAATGAAGTTGGGATAAACTGGGATCGAATTATCTTGTATCGTACCGTTGCCAGTGATTTATCTGATTTGAAAGATGTGTATTATGATATTTTGGTTTTTTTCAGTCCGATAGGAATTGAATCTTTATTTAAAAATTTCCCAGATTTCCAACAAAACAATACGCGAATAGCTGCTTTTGGAAAAGTAACCCAAGACGCAGCCCGCAATGCCGGATTGGTTATCAATATTGAAGCCCCTACCAAAGAGGCACCTTCCATGACTGCTGCTTTGGATAATTATATCAAAGAAGTCAACAAAGGAAAATAGCAATTAAATCACAACATAAAAAAAGCCGTAAACTATTTTGTTTACGGCTTTTATATTTTGAGAACGTTTTATTTTTTGGGTTCTTATTTGGCAGCGTCTTCTTTTTTGGTTTCTTCTTTGGCTGATTTTTCAGTTTTGTCACCTGAACCATAATTTTCATTGATGGCATCGATGATTTTTTCGGTCAAATCGGCTTTCTCACTTCCATACAATACATTTCCAGATTCGTTGGATCCCAATACAAAAGCATAACCATTCTTTTTGGCATATTCTTTTACGAATTCTTTGAAATCGTCAATCAATTTTTTTTGCATGGCTTCTGTTTCTTGTTGGAGTGCTTGTCCTTCTTGTTGGTAGGCCATTTGTAATTGTTGTCCTTGGGTTTGAGCATCTGCTTGACTCATTGTTTTTGCTTTGATTTGAGCATCCATTTGAGCAGCAATTTGCTCATATTTTGCTTGAAAAGCATCACCTTTGGCTTTCACCTCTTTTTCCATGTCTTTCACGGCATCATACTCTTCCATTACTTTTGCTACATCTACATAGCCTGTTTTTTGTTGATTACAAGAAGCCAATGTCACCAATGCAACAACAGCAATAATTAGTTTTTTCATGTGTTAATGTTTTGTTTTAAAGGAACACATAGCACGTCAATCCTGTGTTCGAAATTTTAATTTGTTAATTTTCAGAGACGTATGGTTTCAAATTTTTGAGTTGAAAATCGGGTGCAATTTACGTTAAAAATTTTAAGTAATCTTTCTTTTTCATTCAATTATACTATTCTTAACTTCTAATAAGGTAACAAATTTACGCATCCCATAATTTTTGGGATATTTTTTAAAATAGAGATATTGTATGACTTATTATTTTATGGAAATGGAGTGAAAACGAACCAATTCTTGAGAAGAATCAAACCTTTATTTAAGAATTTCGCTTATATTCGTAGGTTCATTCGCAGTAGGTTTGGTATCGGGATGGCGAATTCCACCTGACTGTGAAATTCGTATGAGTCTCCCGATAGCTATCGGGACCCAATATCTTAATTATTTAATTTACTCATTTAACAGATTATTTAAATATTAAATAATTATAAACAAATGAAAAAGTTTCTTTCGATTAAAAATAATAAAGGTTTTTTTCTGAGGGTAATACTACCTTCAATATTGGCTGTCATCCTATTTATTGTTTCTTTTTTTGTATTTATAGTGCCTTCTGTTGAGGAGAGTTTGATGGATAGAAAAAAAGAAATGATTCGCGAATTGACCAATTCGGTATGGAGCATTTTACAACAGTATCAAAGGGAAGAGCTACAAGGTGTTTGGACACGAGAAGAAGCACAACAAAAAGCAATTGCTGAAATCAAACAAATCAGGTATGGAAAAGACATGTTGGATTATTTTTGGATAATCGATATGAAACCGGTTATGGTGATGCATCCCGTCCGAACCGAATTGGATGGAAAACCACTCCATGATTATTTGGATGCACATGGAAAAAAACTGTTTGTGGAATGCGTGACTTTGGTTAAAAAAGAAAATGAAGGTTATGTCGATTATATGTGGGAAAGTAAAGAAGATCCATCTCGCACTGTGCCCAAACTTTCCTTTGTAAAGGAGTTTAAACCTTGGGAATGGATCATAGGAACCGGTATTTATATTGAAGATGCGCGGGCTGAAATAAAATCCTTGACTCAAAAACTCATCAGCATTACTTTGGTGATAGCCTTTTTGGTAGCTTTATTGCTTTGGTATATATTTTACCAAAGTTTGAAAATCGAATTGAAGAAAAGACAAGCCGAAAACGAATTGCACGAATCCAAAGAGAAGTACAAATCTTTGGTGGAAGCTTCTACCGAAGGACTCATCATGTTGATTGATGGCAACATCACTTTTGTCAATGATGTCCTTCTCAAAATGACCGGTTTTAAAGCCGATGAACTCATGGGCTTGGGAATCAAAACACTGGTGAGCGAACAAAACAACAGGGAATTGATCAAGAAGTTCTCGGATTCAAACATTGAAGAAGGCCAATATGAAATCAGGTTGGTCACTAAAAATCAAGCGGCAATTGAGGTGTTGATTACAGTTTCAATATCCAATCAACTCAAACAATCGGTTACCATATTGATCATCAAGGATATCAGTATCGATAGAGAAACGCACTTATCGGCGATGGATTATCAAAAGCTATTGTCACATTTGCAATTTGGATTTTTCAGAATCAAGCTCGGAAAAAAAGCTTCTTTTGAATTTGCCAACCCTACGACGTTGCGGTTATTGGGTTATCAACACATTCAAGAGGTGGGAACAACCGACCTCTACGATTTCATCATACAACCTGCCGAAATCAAAAGAATCAGATTCCAACTCTTTAAAAGCGGCTTTGTTTCCAATAAGACGTTACACCTTCAAAAATCGGATTTTTCGACGTTGATAGTATCCCTAACGTTGATTGTGATTGAAAACGAAGACCATCAAGAACTGATATGTGATGGGATTATAGAAGATATTACCGTGCGAGAGCATGAAAAAGCAGATTGGATGACGTTGATCAACGCCCAAAAATTTTCATCTTTTCTATTGGAGCAACAAGTCAAAGAATATCTGGGAAAAATCCACCGTTTGGATATGGAAGCCAGCATTCAGGAAGCGATTGAAAAAATGGAGCGCAAAAACACGGAATGTCTGTTGATTGTTCAAAATAAAAACCAAGTATTGGGAATTATCACCATTACCGATATCCAAAAGAGGGTCTTGTCACTCAAACTGAGATTGGACAATCCGGTGTATCTCATCATGAGTTCGCCGGTGGTGAGTATTTCTGAAAACACCAGTATCAATGCCGCATTTCAATTTGGTGAAAACCATAAAATCAATCATATTCCCGTTAAAACCCAATCGGGAGAATGGATGGGTATGATCAATTTGAACGCCTTGTTGCGGCAACTCAAAAACACTTTATCCTTGCAATTGAATCAGGTGAAGACTTCCAATTCAAGTAAAGATTTGGTCAAGGCGCATCAATCGTTGGTCAAATTCATCAAACCTTTGATTCAAAGCGATATTTTACCGAGTTACATTACGGATATTACCGCTACTTTTTCGGATGCGGTTACCCAGAGGATTATTGAAATCAGTTTGATGAAGTTGGGCAAACCACCCGTTGGATTTTTGTTTGTTGTGATGGGAAGTGAAGGTCGTAGAGAAGAAACGCTGTTGACCGATCAAGACAATGCCCTTATATTTGAAGATGTTCCTGCCGAGAAATTACCCGAAGTGAAAAAATATTTTGACCAATTGGGACAATATGTATGTGATGCTTTACACGAGGTGGGTTATACGTATTGTAAGGGCAATATCATGGCCAAAAATCCGCATTGGACACAGCCTTATTCCAAATGGGTGCAGTATTTTTCACATTGGATCAACACGCCCGAACCTGAAAACGTCATTGAAGCCTCTATATTTTTTGACATTCGCGGGGTGTATGGCGATGGAGAGCTGTTGAGTCGTTTGCGCAGCCAAGTGCAGCCACTCATTGCCCAAAATGAGACTTTTATTTACCATTTGGCTCATCATACGTATTACTCCAAACCGCCGGTATTGCCATCGGGGAATCTCCATGCCGATAAGTTGGACCCCATAGACATCAAAAACGCTATGAGTATCATGACGATGTTTGCGCGTACGTATAGTTTGAAACACGACATCCGACTTACCCATACGTTGGAACGATTGGAATGTTTAAAGGAGCAGCAAATCATTTCGATGGACACCTATTCCGAGTTTAAGTATGTGTACAATTATTTATTCAAATTGCGATTCAAAAACCAATTGGAAGCTTTAAACAACCACGTCCCCATTCACAATTTTCTCCATTTGAAAAACCACACCGAATCGGAATTGATTTTGATTCGCCGGTTGTTACAAGTGATTCCGTTGCTACAGAATAAGATTGCTACGGATTTTAGGATTAAGTTTTAGGGGTGCCCGCCTAGTGGTGGGGTTGATTTGGTGATAAAATTCTTAAAATCTTCTTTGACGAATTTAATATTTTTCTCAACTTTTAACTTTACACACTTTATGGGATAGTGTCACATTAATACATTACCTAGATAGCATCAAGTTGAAAAAGCCATTTCTTATAGAAGTCAAGTGCATCAAATAGCTATTTTCCCGCCACATCAAGCCAATAT
>JAABRF010000026.1 GCA_011391075.1 Flavobacteriia bacterium
TTGAAAAAGGTGTATTATATTAAAGTGAAAGATTAAAGTTTGCTAATCAAACTTTACAATATATCGCATCATTCTGATAGAAGTAATACGCTTCAAAAGGATTTTGCGATTTTTTTATGCTTTATAAAACTTTGAAACATAAACATTTTTCGTACTCTTCAAAATCAAAGTATACATACCGTTATGTAGTCCAACTGCATCAACTTGGAACTCAAACCCACCCGATTTTAAGATTCTACCTTGCATATCTACAATCCAATACGTTTCGTAAACTAGATTGGTTTCAATAGTCAATCTATCTAATACAGGATTGGGAATTACCTTGATTACATCCTGAATAGGCTCCTCACCCAACCCAACAGTTTCACAATCTCCATCCGAATTAAAAGGTTTAAACCATCGCAAGACATCGGTTTTTACAGCACTTGACTCCGAACTCGAAGCATCACGGCACAACCAAGCACTTACGGTTTGATCGGGACATTTTTCTGTCAAGGTAAACCCTTCTATATTGGTATTGCTAGTGGGAACCGGAAGAAAATATTCTGAAACCATATCCATAACCCGTTCGGAATTGGTATCCAAAGTACTACTCAAATCCGTTATTTCCAAACGGTTTCCATCAATGTTGTGTAAGATATACAACAAACCGGTACTGGCATCAAATGCCAAATCACAACTTTCCTCTCTATTGGTTTTGTATTTTCCTACGTAGATAAAATCATTGCTGACATTGGGATTCACATCAAAAACCCAAATATAACCACCATCTTGATGCGCTACAAATAGCAATCCACCCATGCCTTTTTGAGAAGTATAAGTCGTACTTGTCACGCTGCTTACAAATCCGGCTTGCACCAAATAAGCATCGGGAATAAATGCCAAACCTTCGGGACCTGAATTACCGGTATCGGTCATGGGTGAAGGAGCGTTCAATAAATCCCAACTTTGAGTCATAGCCATACTAGCAAAATCGGAAGTGTGTGTATGTTTTTTGATTTCATAATTGTTTTCATCCAAGATGTAAAAAACCGATTCAGCGTCATTGACTAAAGTAACTGCTTCGGGTCCTCCTGCTAGGGTTTTATATCCAATTTGACTAAAGGACTGTGTAGTTTCATTGAATTGTAGCACTCTTAATTTGCCATCATTTTGAACCAGATACAAACGTTTTGTAACTTTATTCCAATACAAACCGCTAGCTTCCACTATTCCCGAAGCATCCATAACCGAAGTGAGATTAACCGCCGAAGTCCAAGTGGAAGCAGGCCAAGCACTTTGACTCAACATTTTTAAAGGCATACAGAAGATTACAATGAACCATATTTGAAAAGGCAAAAAGTATACTTTGCGAATCATGATTTAATTTTTATTCTGCAAATATCTGATTTAATATTCATTTATCTAAATTTGCAGCAAAACAAGAAACCATGACCGAATTACAAAACCTCATCAACAAAGCTTGGGATAACCGCAGTTTACTCACTGACACAACCACAATTAAAGCCATTCGCGAAGTTATAGACCTCTTGGATATGGGACTTTTACGCGTAGCCGAACCGGTTGAAGGTGGTTGGCAAGTCAACGAATGGGTTAAAAAAGCCGTCGTACTGTATTTTCCTATTCAAAAAATGGAAGTTTTGGAATCGGGAATTTTTGAATATCACGACAAAATTCCTTTGAAAAGAGGTTATAAAGAGAAAGAAGTTCGTGTGGTACCCAATGCCGTAGCGCGTCATGGTGCGTATATAGCTCCCGGTACTATTTTAATGCCTAGTTATGTCAACATCGGGGCTTATGTCGATTCGGGAACGATGGTAGATACCTGGGCTACGGTAGGAAGTTGTGCGCAAATTGGAAAAAATGTTCACTTGAGTGGTGGTGTGGGAATTGGTGGTGTGTTGGAACCCTTGCAAGCGGCTCCTGTTATCATTGAAGACAATGCCTTTATCGGATCGAGATGTATCGTGGTAGAAGGTGTTCGGGTAGAAACCGAAGCGGTTTTGGGAGCAAATGTCGTTTTGACCGGAAGCACCAAAATCATCGATGTAACCGGCGACAAACCCATCATATATCAAGGCGTAGTACCGGCTCATTCCGTAGTGATTCCGGGTAGTTATCCCAAAGATTTTAAAGCCGGAACGTATCATGTACCTTGTGCGCTCATCATTGGCAAACGCAAAGAAAGCACCAACAAAAAGACTTCGCTAAATGATGCTTTGAGGGAATATGATGTTGCTGTGTAAAATGAGTTTTATGAAAAGTTGTAGTATTAACAAGTTGGCATAAATTTAATAAGATATGAAAAATACACATATATTCTTAATTCTATTGATTATGTTTTCTTGTTCTCCAAGAATAATTAAATCAGAAAGTGATAATTTAGAATTTTCAAGTGGTAATAAAAGGATTAAAATTGAAATTCTTTCAGATTCTAAATTTATTGATAGGGAAAATCCAACAAAAATAAGTATAAAAGGAGAGAATATTGAAGTTGAAAATTTAGCGTATTCATCGTATTTTGGGTTTAAATTAGTGGATAAAGATTTTGAAAACAATACATACATTATCGAATTTAACCCTAAAATAGGAGAAGTTAAAACAGAAAAATTTGAATTCAGTATATCTTTTGTTGAAGATAACAAAACTATTATTCATAAATTTTTAATTCCTTGGAAAAGTTGATTAAAAATTATTTGTTGTAATAAACAAATTATAAAGTTGATAAAACATTAAAAAACCCATAATTAATTATGTATATTATTGATTTATAATTATATAAAATTAAAAAATAGATAGATTACTTATATAATATTGAAACTATAAGAATAATTATCAGGTTAAACTATTCAAAATAAAATAACTTCTGCCAACATTATGTAGGCTAATATGGCGGGTAAAGGCAATTTACCAAACTTTTGTGATAAACCAAAATTTATTAATTTTACCAAACATTAGTGTCCCGATAAATATCGGGATCACTACCGCACCGCATACACTTAGCACTAACAGTTAAACATTAGCAATTAGGGTCTGCTTATAAAATTGAAGTCACATATTTGGTTATAGTTTCTCTAAAAGAATGTTTTACAATGATATTAAAGTTCTAAGAAACATTATGCTCAATTTTAACCCAATATGGAACAGTCCAGTAGGGACATTGTTTTTTATTTAAATCAGTTTAAAAATTACAATTTTTTAGAATTAATCAATTAAATTAAGGTCATGTACAAAGTTTTAACGCTATTATGATATGATTCCTTGCATATAGAATGAAATATTTTATTTAATATTAATGTCAAATATGACTTTCTCAGCTAGCCCTATTTATTCCTAAAATCAATTAGTATAGTTCCAAAATTCTAAAGTACTTGGAAACCATAAGCGCGTTTGAACCAGGTTCTTGGAGTGATTCCAAAAACATTTCTTCTTCGTCAATTCTCACTCGTGTTGCTTGAAACGGCAAGCCTATAACGTTTATTTTAAATTGGTTGTAGGAGGATTCAAAATCACCTTCGTTTTGTAATTCGACATGTAACTTTTGCTCAGTGCCTGTCACTTGAAAAGTAAGGAGTGAAAAATGACCTTTGCTGTAATCGTATCCATCTTGTGCATCTTCGTAAACTTGCGTTTGTTCATCACCCAATTTGTAATAGATATCCAATGTCAATTCATCAATAGCCAATTGTCCTACGTACTGTTGAACCGGATATTTAGGAATAACGGCACCTGCCTTTATTAAAACCGGAATTTCTTCAAATCCAGTAGCAATCCAATGCTCTTTACCACCTTCTATTTTTTCGGCATTCCACATATTATACCAACTGCCTTTGGGAACATAAACACGTCTTCCCAAAACATTGGGTTCCAAGATGGGACAAACCAATATTTGTTCGCCAAAAATAAACTCATCCGTACGGTAATAGGTATGCGGATCTTCTTGATCAAAGTACACCAAAGGTTTTAAAAGTGGAATGCCTTCGTTGACATAACGCCAAAACATGGTATATAAATAAGGTAATAAGCGATATCTCAATTCGACAAACTTACGCACGATATCGACTACTTCATCCCCAAACGACCATGGTTCTTGTTCGCCGTGATCTCCCGAAGAATGGGTACGACAGAACGGATGAAAAACCCCTAATTGCATCCAACGCGCGTAAAGTTCAGGCGTAGGTTGCTCAGTAAAACCACCGATATCTGAACCCACAAAGCCCATTCCGCTGAGTGACATGCGTTGCATTTGCACATTGGCTATCCATAGGTGTTCCCAAGATGCTATATTATCACCGGTCCAAGTGGAGCTGTAGCGTTGGGTACCGGCATAAGCCGATCGGGTAATGATAAAAGGACGTTGCGGATAAGCAAACCGTTTGACGCCGTGGTAGGTTGCCCGAGCCATTTGCATGCCGTATATATTATGTGCCTTTCTATGGCTGCAGGGATTGCCTTCATAATGATGTCTTACATCCAAAGGGAAAGTTTTGTCGGGAACTTCCATTACGGCAGGTTCGTTCATATCATTCCATACGCCTCTAATACCGATATCGGAAATGAGTTCTTGAAATAAACCCATCCACCAATGTCTCACATCAGGATTTGTAAAATCGGGGAAATGACAGAACCCAGGCCACACTTTGCCTTTCATATAAGGTCCATCGGCTCGGTGGCAGAAATAATCGTTTGCCAAACCTTCTTGATAAACAATGTAATTAGGATCTATTTTGATACCCGGATCGATGATGGCAATGGTTTTAAAACCATCGGTTGCTAAATCGCTTACCATTTGCTTGGGATCGGGAAAATATTCTTTGTTCCAAGTAAAGCAACGAAAACCGTCCATATAATCAATATCCAAATAAATGGCATCACATGGAATTTGAAGCTTTCTGAATGTTTGGGTAACTTCTCGCACCTTCGTTTCAGGATAATAACTCCATTTACATTGGTGATATCCCAAAGCCCATAAAGGAGGTAATTCGGGTTTGCCTGTGAGATGCGTATATTTTACAACTACGTCCTGCATTTGAGGACCATAGAGAAAATAATAGTTCATCTCGCCACCTTCAGCTTCAAAATGGGTGATATTTTTTTTGGAACTACAAAAATCAAAAGAAGTACGGAAAGTATTGTCGAAAAATATTCCATAGGCGATTTTGGAATGCAATCCAATGTAAAAAGGAATAACTTTATACAGAGGATCTTGGTCTTTTTTGTAGGAATATTGGTCGGTGGACCAGTTTTCAAACTTTTTACCTTTCATATTCAAATGAGCCGCTTTATCACCCAATCCAAAAAAACTTTCACCTTCAGTAGCGTGTTTGGTCATTTTAATCAGATTGCCTCCCGATTCGTAAGGTTCTTCCCAATGGAAACCCAATTCATCTTCCAAAATTATTTTTTCATCACGGTCATAAATAGTGACGCGTGCATCTTTTTTGGCAACTCGACACAAAAGCAAAGAAGTTTTGATAAAAAAGTAATCGGAAGCTTCCGAAAAATACATATTTGTAAAAACATGAGCGTGTTTTGTATCTATTGCATAGGAAAAATCGGGTTCAAAAATCCCATTGGTTGTGTATCGAAAGCGAATCAAACCATCTTCCAAGACTTGAATCCTGAATTGTACTTGGTTTTCACATTTGAAAAGGATGAAGTCGGGATTGGATTCGGTGGAAACTATGGGACCCGGAAAATATAAATCATTCGTTTTGAGAGTTGTATCTGTTATCATAAGTGGTTCAACTTAAAATACAAATCTATGAATATAAATGAGATGAGATGATTGCATAGGTTTATATTATGTAAACAATTCTAAAGTAATGTGAAGGATAAAGTATTCAGAGTTGGTGAAATAATTTGTATTTAATAAAGACGCCTATTGTAATTTTTATCTTATGGCTTTTAGCAAAATAAGCAACGCAGAAAAAGGGTGAAAGGGTGAGCCAAAAGGAAAAGGCAATTCCTAATACCTAAATGTTAAAAGATAATAAAACCATTTAAAATGGGTTGTATTGCAAAAAAAGTACTTACTTTTGCCAACAAATTAATTTAAAAACCATGAGTATAAAAGTGGCCATCACGGCACAAGATAAACAAACCATTTCCGGTCATGCCGGACATTGTGATCATTTTTTCATTTTTGAAATAGATGAAGAAGGTCAATACCAAAAATCTTCGGTTGAAGTAACTGATGCTGATTCACTTCACAATTTTTTACACGGTGATGCGGCTCAATTTGAAAACCATTTTATAAAAGACGTCAAAATACTATTGACTCAAGATATTGGCCAAGGAGCTGTTCAAAAATTGGCCAGACATAAAATTGCTGCCTACATCATCAGAGAAGACGATCCTGAAACATCCATTCAAAAATTAATCGAAGGAACCTTAGAAGCTTATGCTAATGATGGTGGTGGCGGTTGCGGATGTGGTAGTGGTGGTGGTCATCATCACGACCATGAACACGAACACGCGCATCATCATGAACATGGACATAACCACGAAAACGGTGGTGGATGTGGATGTGGTAGCGGTGGCGGACATGATCACGGACACGGCCATGACAATGGTGGCTGTTGTCAAAATCACTAACTTTCTTAACGATTTTCAATTTAATTAAGAATTAGATTATAAAAAAACCTCTCAAAATAATTTGAGAGGTTTTTTTTGCTGCTAAAAATTTGGACAAAAAAAACTCCTCATAACTGAGGAGTTTGGGGTGGAAGACCGGTCTCGAACCGGCGACCTTCTGAACCACAATCAGACGCTCTAACCAACTGAGCTACAACCACCATGTACATCCTAATGCTTTAGGAGTATTTTTGAGTGGGCAAATGTAAACTATTTTGAGATTATTGCAAAATAAATTACAACAAATCATCCAAACTTTTTACAGCCACTACCCTTTCAGCAGTGAAGCCTTCGGCAGCTTCCACGCCTATGATTCTCCCTAGATCTCTTGCTCTGTAGCGGATGCTATCCAGAAAATTAGAGGAAGCAATTGGGGTCATGGGTTCTTCGGAATTGGGATTAAAGACTTGAGATTCATACGCTTTTACCGCTTGCATCTTCACTTCCAAGAATGCCGAAACATCGACGACAAAATCGGGATTTAGGTTTTTCCATTGGATGTAGTGAAACACGTGTTTGGGACGCCAAGCCGTTTGATTTTGACCCTTGAATTGGGTTTCAATTTTCATCAAACCGGATAAGAAACAAGCTGAGGTAGTCAAATCGGAGGCTTTGGCATGATCGGTATGACGGTCATCTATGGCATTGGTGAGGACAATATCGGGTTGGTATTGTCTGATTTTTTCGATGAGTTTCAATTGGTTTTCCCGATTGTTGAAAATAAAACCATCGGGTAAATTGAGATTCTCACGAAAACGCACCCCTAAGATTTGAGCCGCTTTATCGGCTTCCTGTTGACGGATTTCCACGGTACCTCTAGTACCCAATTCGCCTTGGGTCAAATCGAGGATCCCTACGACTTTGCCTGCTTTAATTTCTTTGGCCAATGTGGCACCGCAACCCAATTCAACATCATCGGGATGTGCACCTATGGCCAGAATATCTAGTTTTATCATTTTGCTTCAGCTTATAAATTTCAAAAGTACCACAAAATAAGAAATTCCCATCCTACATAGTATCTTTAATTGCACTTATACATGCTAATTATTATTACTTTTGTCGGTATGATTCGTATAGTACTCATAGGAGGTGGAAATCTCGCCGGACATTTGGCTTCTGTTTTTTCCAAAACAGCAGGTTTGCAGTTGGTACAAGTGTACAATCGTAAGTTGGATAAAATCAAATCCTTTGAAAAGTTTACTGAAATTACCGATGACATTCATGCACTTGTAAAAGCCGATTTGTACGTCATTTGCGTTTCTGATATAGCGATTACCGAAGTCAGTCGCAATTTGCCTCACTTAAACGGATTGGTTGTGCATACTTCCGGAGCTACTCCCCTATCTGTGTTGGATACTCATACCCAACGGGGCGTATGGTATCCATTGCAAAGCTTTACAACCCATCGAGTACCTGATTTCAAAGAAATTCCCATTTGTATCGAAAGTCATGATCCGCAAGATTTACAGCTCTTAAAACAAGTAGCTGAATTGATTTCCAATGCCGTTTATGAAATTGATTCCAATCAACGCATGCAATTGCATTTAGCAGCCGTATGGGTCAATAATTTTGTCAACCACTTGTATTACTTGGGTTTTGATTTTTTGAAAAAACACCAACTTCCGGCTCAAATTTTATTTCCTCTGATCAAGGAAACGGCCATGAGAATTCATGAAGTCGATCCCTATGATGCTCAAACAGGACCAGCCAAACGAGGTGATATTCCTACCATGACCCGACATTTGAATCTTATAGAAGACGATACTCAAAAAGCCTTATACAAACTCATTTCACATTCAATTACCCAAACATATGGAAAAAAATTATAAAGAATTACTCAATCAGATTACCACTTTTATCTTTGATTTTGATGGCGTTTTGACCAATAGCACCATTTTATTGTTTGAAAATGGAGAATTGGTTCGCAATATGAGTGTCAGAGATGGATTTGCTATTAAAACTGCCGTTGAAAACGGGTATCGAGTGGCTGTTATTTCAGGTGGCACCAGTGATGCGGTTCGCTCACGACTCAATATGTTGGGTGTAACCGATGTATATTTACGCATCCACGATAAAATAGAAACGTTCAAAACGTATTGCGATATGTATCAATTGGATCCTCAAGAAATCTTGTATATGGGAGATGATTTACCCGATATGGAAGTTATGAAATTAGTAGGTTTATCTACAGCACCGCAAGATGCAGATAGTGAAGTGCTCAAAATTGCAAAATACATTTCACACAAAAATGGCGGTGAAGGATGTGTGCGCGATGTCATCGAACAAGTATTACGGGTTCAGGGTAAATGGTCGATTGAGAATGCTCATACGAAGTTTGGGTGATGGGTTAATTCGATAATTAGATAATTAGCTAATGAGGTTATGTCCCGATTCCTGATAGCTATCGGGATTGGAATTTGATCCCCTGTTTTCAGGTTTCCTTTTTCAAATTAGAACGAAAAGAAATTTCTAATTCCATTTTTTTTATATATTTACATCCTAATTTAAATTTAACCATTCTTTAAAATGAAAAAATTATTATTCACTTTATTATTACTTTTTCCTTTGTTTTCTTTTTCACAAGAAATTTTAGGGAAATGGAAAACTATTGACGACGAAACCGGAAAGGCTAAATCCATCGTTGAAATCTTTAAAGCTACCAACGGTAAAATATATGGTAGAGTCTATAAAATATTAACTGTAGGTGAGGAAAACAAAAAATGTACTGCTTGTAAAGGTGATTTGAAAGACAAACCTATTACAGGTATGATCATCGTCAGTGGATTGACCAAAGATGGTGATGAATGGAGTGGAGGTACTATCATGGATCCCAACAAAGGAAAAACCTATGATTGTTATATCACCATGGAAGGGAATGATAAATTAAAAGTAAGAGGCTATATGGGTGTTGCTCTATTAGGTAGAACCCAATATTGGTATCGTTATACAGAATAAATCATAAATTTTAAATATAAAAACCGTCTTAAATTTATTTTTTTAAGACGGTTTTTTATTTTCTAATTGATTCGGATCAATCCAAAATCTTGAGTTTGGCGTATTGTAAAAGCAAATTTTTAGTACCTTCCTGAAATTTGATGGCCAATTTGATATTGGCACCTGTTCCCTCCAAACTCAACACCTCTCCTATTCCAAACCTACCATGTTCCACTCGGTTGCCCACTTTGATATTCGTATCGGGAATTTCCGTTTGGGAAGCTGTAGATGCAGAAACTTTTTTGAGATTCTTGGGTGGTTGGAATTTTTCAACCGGTTTGCGTTCGGGTTTTTCGTATCTGATTTTAGAAATTTCGACCTCTCCAAATATATCGGCATCTAGAAATAAATTTTGACGAGGTTCGGGTTTTAAAGGTGTTTTCACATCTAAAAATTCCTCATCCAATTCGAGTAAGAAACGACTCGGTTCACAGTCTGTGAGTTTGCCCCATCGAAAACGCATTTGCGTATGCATCAAATACGCCTGACGTTCGGCTCTAGTTAAGGCTACGTAAAACAATCGGCGTTCTTCTTCCAAATCTTCTCGGGTATTCATATTCATTGCAGAAGGGAAAAGTCCTTCCTCCATCCCGGCAATATATACAATTGGAAATTCCAAACCTTTAGCCATGTGAACAGTCATCAAGGTTACCGCATCGTCATCACCTTCTTTCTTTTGATCCAAATCGGTGGTCAACGTCACGGTTTGTAAAAAAGCAGCCAACGAAATATCGGCTTCTTCCTCTTCCGATTGTACCGCGATAAAATCTTGAATTCCATTGAGTAATTCTTCAATATTTTCTATTCTACTGATGTCTTCGGGAGTAGAATCTCCTTCCAATTCTTTGACAATTCTAGTTCGATGTATTACTTCACGAGCTGTTTCAAAAGCATTGTGAGATTGCATGAAGACTTTGAAACTCTCAATCATCATGACAAAATCGGATAATTTGGCTTTGGTAGGTGCATTGATGGCAATATCGATATTTTGAATTTGCTCCATGAGCGCATACAAAGAAATTTCCAACTCATTGGCTTTGACCACCAATCGATCTATCGTAGTATCCCCAATACCCCGAGCCGGATAATTGATGACTCGTATTAAGGCTTCTTCGTCGTTGGAATTGACCAACAATCTCAAATATCCCAAGAGGTCTTTTATTTCTTTGCGTTGGTAGAAAGACATGCCACCATAAATTCGGTATTGTATGTTTTTTTTGCGCAAAGCATCTTCAATGGCTCTGGATTGTGCATTGGTGCGATACAGAATCGCAAATTCATTGTTTTTGAGTTGGTTTCTAAATTTGTTTTCAAAAATAGAATCGGCTATAAACCTACCTTCTTCTGCATCGGAAAGCAACTGCATGACCACAACTTTCTCACCTGATTCATTGGCAGTCCACAAATTTTTATCGAGTTTGACTTTGTTGTGATTGATAACCGAATTGGCAGCATTGACGATATTTTGAGTCGAACGGTAATTTTGCTCCAATTTGAACGTTACCGCATCGGAATAATCTTTTTGAAAGTTTAAAATATTTTGAATATTGGCTCCTCGAAAGGCATAGATACTTTGAGAATCATCGCCAACGACGCATATATTTTGAAACCTATCAGCCAACGCTTTGACAATGAGATATTGTGAATGGTTGGTATCTTGGTACTCATCGACCAAAATATAGCGAAATCGATCTTGATATTTGGCCAACACATCGGGAAAACGGGTTAATAGTTCATTGGTTCGCAGCAACAAATCATCAAAATCCATGGCTCCGGCGCGAAAACAACGTTCGACATAGTTTTTATAGACTTCGCCCATTTTAGGTCTTTTGGCTAAAACATCGGCTTCTATTAATTCGGGATTATTGAAATAAGCTCTTACGGTAATGAGGTTATTTTTAAATTTAGAAATCCGACCGGCTACTTGTTTGGTCTTATACAAGTCTTTATCCAATTGCATTTCCTTGATAACCGAACCCAACAAACGTTCGGCATCTTGGGTATCATAAATGGTGAAGTTGGAAGGAAAGCCTAGTTTATCGGCTTCAAAGCGGAGAATTTTAGCAAAAATGGAGTGAAAAGTTCCCATCCATAGGTTTTTGGACTCGCTAGCACCTACCACTGTGGAAATACGCTCTTTCATTTCACGAGCGGCTTTATTGGTAAAAGTCAGTGATAAAATATGGAAAGGATCAATGCCCTGCGACATCAGATGCGCAATTCTATAAGTCAAAACCCTTGTTTTACCCGAACCGGCTCCGGCAATAATCATCATCGGTCCTTCTTTGTGAAGAACGGCATTTTGTTGTTCGGGATTTAAGGATTCTAAAAAATTCATTTCCTACAGATTTGTTTTGAAGACAAATGAGCATCAATTATATGACATTACAGTCTCCAATATTCGTAAAATATTCGAATATTTAATATGACTAATCAAATATAAAATTGATTTTCAAGCACATAATAAGATTATCAATCTAAGGATTAAGATTATATCATTACTATATGAGATAGCCCAAAAATACAATTATTCCCCTAGTCTGAAAATCAAAAGAGCTGTAAATTTAAAATGTTTTCAACAAAATGTCGATGCAAAATCGGATGGCAATTTTAAACTTCTTCTGTGAGTTCTTTGTAGTTTTTATTGAGTTTTTTAATGAGTAAACCGTATATTAAAGAATAAAATAAAAACATGATTCCGACTACAAAAAGAATGGCAAAAACAACTATACTCCACAATAAAATAGGTCCATTTTCACCCAATTTCGTCATCAAACTTTCATATTCTTCACTATTAAAAATGACATAAAAGCTATAAAACAAAGCAAAAGCTATAAATATCAGGTTGATAAGTATGTAATATTTAACGGTTTTACGGGTATTGAGAATGTTTTGCATTAAATCTTTAGTAGATTCATGAACGGAAATATTCTTGTAATTCTTGTAGAATAAAAAAATGAAAAGTAAGGTTAGTGCATAGCCAAAAACACTAACTCCAATCATAAAATGATACAGTCCATAGGTTTTGTATTGTTCCCAATCCGTTGGGATAATCAGATTGAGTAATAGTACAAAACCAAACTCAAACAAACTGACATAAAAAATCCATTTGACAATAGACGAAGATCTTTTGTGAATCAACTTATTTAGAGAATTTTTATCCAATGGATTTTCAATTCCTTGGTTTTGCCAGACTTCTTTATATTTACTTAAACTATCCATTTGATGTTGTTTTTTCTTGTCGAATAAGGATTAAATATGCTTTATTATGATTTGGGTTTAGATTTTTCTTTTTCAAAAGTTGTTTTGTATGAGATTAAATAGGATTTAAAAGTTCCTTGAGTTTCACTTTCGTTCGGTTCATTTTAACTCGAGCATTGACTTCGCTGATTCCCAGACACAAGGCAATATCTTTATATGATTTATCTTCCAGATACAATAAAACTAATGCTTTTTCAATGTCGGTCAATCGATGTATGGCTTGATACAAGGAATCGAGTTGTTTTTCTTTGGTATCATCGTATTCCTCATAAGTCAATTCTTTACTATTGGGGAATAATTCGTCGGTTGGAATCCTTTTTTTTGATTTTCGGTAAAGGGAAATCGCAGTATTAAGGGCAACTCTGTACATCCATGTTGTAAATTTGGATTCACCTCTGAATTTATCATAGGCTTTCCACAATTGGATAGAAATTTCCTGAAATAAATCATTATGATCATCCTGATTGTTTGTATATGCTTTACAAACCTTATGAATGATATTCTGATTGGTCTCGAGTTCTTTGATAAAATTTATCTCTAATTCCGAATTCACTGATGCTTGGATTATGCCAAATTAGTATACTTACCCACCTAAAAGTTACACAAAAGTATAGGTTTTTGACAATTCAGTTGCTGTTTTAATCAATTGGGTAAGTAATTATTGTCCAAAATGGATTGACATCGGACATTTGACCTATCAAATTTTAAAACCCAAACAAATGATCAGATTATTATTAAGCGGAATTTTATTTTTAATCAACTATTTAGTCAATGCTCAAACAATGGCACCTATTCAAATAGAAGAAGGCGTTACCATTACAGTTCAAGTGCATAATATTTCAAGCAATAAGGGAAAGGTTTTATTTAGCTTGTTTAATTCTGAAGCAAATTTTGATCAAAAGATTAGTTTTGCATCAGCTATAGGAACAATCAATGAATTCAAAACCGAAGTAAGTTTTGAGCAAATTCCAACCGGAACCTATGCTATAATTTGTTTTCATGATGAAAACGAGAATAATCAAATGGATTTTGATAATTTTATGCCTTTGGAAGACTATGGTGCCTCCAATAATCCAAGGACATTTGGACCACCCCAATTTGAAGCTTCCAAATTTAACGTAGGCACGTATCCGATAACTATTGAAATCATGTTTTAAATGAAATCATGTAACATCAAGATTTGTTTGGATACATAAATCATAAAGTATCAACCCACATTGGAATACATTTTTCCAATAGACCCAAACCTGAAAGGTATGAACCAATTATTCTTTAGATATTTCAAAACCATCTTTTTTATTGCAGTTGGCATCTATTTATTTGATCAAGGTATCGGATGGATACAAGGTCATAGATTAGAAAATTTTTCGGGAGAACTGATGAAGTTTGGAATATACTTGCTTTACAGCGTTTTAATTGGAACAAGCAATATATGGACTGTTTACACGCTCGACATTTATTTCCCTTGGACTGAAAACCCAAAAAAAAGAGTTGCCTTGGGTATTATAGGTGCCATTTTGGCTTCGATGAGTAGTATCTTTTTGGCTAGGATTATAATCGTTATGGGTTTTTTCGGAAAGTCATGGGAATACTTTATTACAAATGAATCAGAAATAAGTTATGTGGTTTCATTTCTAATTTCGATGGTAATTGTGATGGGTTTTTATTCCTACTATTTTTACAAAGAAATCAGCAAAAAAGAAATTCAAGAACACCAGGTAGTAGCCAAAACAGAAACTGCCAAATTTGAGAGTTTGAAAAGTCAAATTGACCCACATTTTTTATTCAACAGTTTAAATGTACTGACTTCACTCATTGGAGAAAACCCCAAACAAGCTGAAAGATTTACCACAAAATTATCACAGATATACCGATATGTCCTCGAGCAAAAAGACAAAGACTTGGTCGAATTGGAAGAAGAATTGAATTTTGCCAAAACCTATATGGAATTGTTGAAAATGAGATTTGAAGATGCTGTACAATTTGAACTACCGGAAACCATCTCAAAAAATCATTATAAAATAGTGCCTTTGTCACTTCAACTCCTATTGGAAAATGCTGTAAAACACAATATTATTTCAAGTGAAATGCCTTTATATATAAAGATTAAAGAAGAAAATGGCACTTTGATTATCACAAATAATTACAACGAAAAACAAGTTTTACACAAAGGAGCAGGCGTAGGATTGAAAAACATAACCGAGAGATATGCTTTATTGACAGAACGCAAAATATTTATTGAAAAAGACGAAACCGAGTTTAGAATTAAATTACCATTACTAACACAAAAAACAAAAAACATGAACACATCACAATTAAACGAAGAAAATCGCTACATCAAAGCAAGAAAAAGAGTTGAAAAAATGAAGGATTTTTATTCCAATTTGGCTTCCTATTGCATCATTATTCCTTTGTTGGCTTACATTAACTACAAGACCTTTTGGGATTTCAAATGGTTTTACTTCCCCATGATTGGTTGGGGTGTAGGTTTATTATTTCACTTTTTGGATGCATTTGGCTATCATATTTTCCTTGGAAAAGATTGGGAAGAACGCAAAATCAAAGAGCTTATGGATGAAACAGAAAAAGAAAAATGGGTTTAATCAATATAAAACGAACTAAAATGGAAAACAACAACTATCTTCAGGAAGAAAAATACCTAAGAGCACAGAAAAAAGTACATAAAATGCAGGGATTTTACATCCATTTGGCAGTATATATAGTAATCAATTTGTTTTTAGCTATCAGTAGTGGAATACACGCAGGTATTGATGGGTTTATTAAGGCACTATTGACAACCGGATTGTTTTGGGGTATCGGTCTATTCTTCCATTGGTATAGTGTTTTTGGCATAAATTTCTTCTTAGGAAAAGATTGGGAGGAGAAAAAAATAAAAGAACTAATGGATAAAGAGTGAAAAAATCAATTTGTATAGGTATAAAAGACTTTTAAGTCTGTACATATTATGGACAAATGCCATAATATCTCAAATGTCTATATTTTGTCCACATAGTTTTTGAACTGAAACTGCACTATTATTGTTTCTTTGTTTAGAAAATGATTAAGAAATTAATTTCGTCTAAACCAACAGGGTTTCATACTCGAAAAACTATATAGGGGGGAAATAAAACTCACGGATTTTACGCTTGTAAATGAAGTGAGTTTTTTAATTGATTTTTTATTATTTTTGTAGTACCTGAAAAACTTAAATAATGTTAAAACATATTATCTTTAAAAAACATTATTTACTACCCTTTTTACTTATATTAATATTTTCAATAAACAATGTACAAGCACAAAAAGATTCATTAGCTTATTACAAAACACAGTTTGAAAAATTAAAACTTGAAAAAAAATTAGAATCAGCTTTATATTCATTACAAAAAGCAAAGAAGTTTGCTAACTCAGAAGAAAAAGTTGAATTGCTTGTAGAGGAAGGTAATGTATTGCTAGACTTTGGTTTGATTAAAAATGCCGAAGAAAAATTCAATTCTGCGTTAGAGTCTTCAAAAAATATTCAAAACCCATCTTTGGAAGGATTGGCTTACAAAGAATTAGGTTATTATTACAGAGTTACTAATAATGATATAGAATCACTTAAATGCTATTTAAAGAGTAAAGAAATTTTTAAAAAACTAGGTGATTGGGATAATTATTATAAAAATGTAAATAATATAGGATTGTACCTAGAATTAGAAGGGAAATACGTTGAAGCCAGGAAAAACTATGAAGAATCTCTACAGTATTTCACAAAGATCAAAGATACCAACAGCATTATTTCGGTTAAAATTAATTTGTGCAACATCATAAATAAGCTGGAAGGTCCGGAAAAATCCCTTGATCAATATAAAAATCTTTTGAATCTAAAATCTAGTAATTCAGATGATTTAGCACTTATACATTTTAACATTGCTTTGAACTATTATGATTTAAACAACTTTAAAGAAGCAAACAAGCATATTGACCAAGCTATTTACATAACTGAAAGTATTAAAAACGACAACCGACTTATAGATTATTATGCTTGGAAAGCTGAAATAATTTCAAATTTTAAAGATTATGAGCTGGCATATGAGTATTATATAAAAGCCTTTGATAAAGCAAAAAAATACAATGATTTATCTTTTCAAATTGGCATCTATGAGTCATTGATAAACAACAGTATAGAACAAAAAAAATACGACAGCATTCCAACTTGGATTGAACAAACCTACATCTTAAAAGATTCATTGGATCAGCAAGAAAGTATACTGGCACATCAACAAATCAATTTGGAAAATAAAATTTCAGAACATGAGAAAGATTTTCTCAAAAAAACACACCAAAATAAAATTCTATTGTACTTCATTTTTTTTGGTATAGTTTTTACTTTTCTCATAGTATTTTCCTTCTATTTTTATAGAAAAAATATTCACAAGAATTTGAGTTTATCAAAACTTAAGTCCATCACACTTCAAAACCAAAACGAAATCAATACTCTAGAAAATAAGAGAATTAAAGATGAATTAAGAGCCCAAAAAAGAGAAATGTTAACTTCTTTAGTGTTTATCAGAAATCTTAATAACGATGTCCAAAAAGTAGTCAATCATATTGATTTAATCGCAAATAAAAGCATCATATCAAAAGAAGACATGGTGAAGTTGAAGGAAGAAATAATAACTAGAACAAAAAATCAAACCCAAAAAAGTAATTTTGACAAACAATTGACTCAAACACAGAAAAAGTTTTTTACTGAACTGATTAAGATGTATCCTAATTTGAGTAACAACGAACTTAAAATTTTAGCATACTTGCGCGTTGGATTGAGTAGTAAAGAAATTGCTGAAATTCAAAATGTAACAATCGAAGCAGTTAGAAAAACTAGATATAGAGTTAGAAAAAAATTAAATTTGGAGTCTGATGATTCTTTAGAACAATTTTTAATCAAATTTCACTAATGCTTAAAGCTTTAATCATAGAAGACGAGAAACCAGCTGCCAGAAGATTGCAACGCATGGTGGAAGAACATAATCTAGAAGTTGTTGATTTACTTCATAGTGTGTCGAAATCCATTACTTGGTTTGAGACCCATCCGGCACCCGATTTGATTTTTTTAGATATTCAGTTATCTGATGGTATCTCTTTTGAAATTTTTGATAAAATTAAAATCAATACACCTATCATTTTTACAACAGCTTATGATTCCTACACGCTTAAAGCATTTAAATTGAATAGCGTTGATTATTTGCTCAAACCCATTGATCCGGATGAATTGAAGCAATCCATTCAGAAATTCCAAAATCAAAACCATTCATCAGCGCATCAAAACCATGCTTTATCTATTGAAATTCAAAAAATAAAAGATATTCTATATCAAAACAATACGTATAAAGAAAGGTTTACCGTTTATGTAGGTTCGCTCATTAAATTACTAGAAGTTCAGGATATTGAATGTATAATCAGTGTTGAAAAAGCTACTTATGCATATACTTTTCAAGGAAAGTCTTACTTATTGGAAGGTAGTTTAGAAAGCGTTTGTGATCAACTCAACCCCAAGAACTTTTTTAGAGCAAACCGCAAACACATCATCAATCTCAATGGAATTCAAGAAATTATAGCATACTCCAATCAAAGGTTGCAAGTAAAATTAAAAAACTTCAGAGAAGAAGAAATCATTGTAAGTCGTGAAAAAGTAAAGGATTTTAAAGATTGGTTGGACTGAAATACCATTTATTTCTTCAATCTCTTCACAACTTTAATGGGTCGATTTTCTTCAAACTTCTTTTCATTGGAAATGATATTTGGCTTCATATTCATAGCTTTTAAAACTTCCATTGGGTTTTTAGGTTGTTCCTTAGTCCCGCGTAAATGAATAATCAATCCGTTTAAAAAATTCCTCAAAATTTGATCACCACATTCAATGTATTTAGGATGATCTTCATTTCTAAAAATATTACCCAATTCCCCTTTTGAAATCCTGAAATCGGCAAGTTTCAATATATCGACAATTTGATCATCACGCAATTGTAATGCTACTCTAAGCTTTTTAAAAATATCATTATTATCCATAACCAATTAAAAATTTAATGATTCACATTAAAGAATGAATCGACAAATTCCATTTTATTAAATACTTGAATATCTTCAATACCTTCACCTACTCCAATATATTTTACCGGAATTTGAAATTGGTCTGAAATACCAATTACGACACCACCTTTGGCTGTTCCGTCCAATTTGGTAATAGCCAATGCTGAAACTTCAGTAGCCAATGTAAATTGTTTGGCTTGCTCAAAAGCGTTTTGACCTGTAGAGCCATCTAAAACCAACAATACATCGTGTGGAGCATCAGCTACCACTTTTTGCATGACACGTTTGATTTTGGTCAACTCGGTCATCAAATTAATTTTGTTGTGTAATCGCCCTGCCGTATCTATGATAACTACGTCAGCCTCTTTGGCAACGGCCGATTTAAGTGTATCAAATGCCACTGAAGCAGGATCACTACCCATTTCCTGACGTACTATCGGTACTTGGACCCTATCAGCCCAAATCTGTAATTGATCAATGGCTGCAGCCCTAAAAGTATCTCCAGCACCTAAAACAACACTCTTTCCAGCTTTTTTAAATTGATAAGCCAATTTACCAATAGTAGTAGTCTTTCCAACTCCGTTTACCCCTACCACCATTATTACATAGGGTTTTATACCTTTGGGAAGGGTAAAATCTTCAGCATCAGCAACATTGGTTTCAGACAACAACCCTGCAATTTCTTCTTTCAGGATGTTATTCAGTTCTTCAGTACCTAAATATTTATCACGCGAAACTCTAGCTTCTATGCGCTCAATAATTTTCAAAGTAGTTTGTACACCAACATCAGAAGAAATCAACACTTCCTCCAAATTGTCCAATACTTCATCATCCACACTTGATTTTCCGGCAACAACTTTGGTAAGTTTGGTGAAAAAGGAAGTTTTGGTTTGTTCCAAACCTTTATCCAAACTTTCCTTTTTCTCTTTTGAGAAAATATTTTTAAAAAAACCCATTCGATTCTAGATTAACGATTTTAGATTTTAGAACTCATATAGGGATAGTTTTAAAATCGTCTATTAAAAACGAGATCAACTGCCCTAAATGAAAAACGAAAAAAGCTACTCTCAGGATAGAAAGTAGCTCAAATTAGTAAGTTTTTAAGATTGGTTTACTATTTTTTGAACCAATCATTAACCAATTCGGGATCCATTACGGCTTCTACAAATGTATAAGCACCTGTTTTGGGAGATCTAACCATTTTAACTGCTTTGGTCAATCTAACTGTCTTCGTTTGAAGTGTTGCAACAACTTTCTTTGCCATGGTTTACTTGATTTCTTTATGTACGGTTACTCTTTTCAAAATAGGATTGAATTTTTTCAATTCCATTCTATCTGGTGTATTCTTTTTGTTTTTGGTAGTGATATAACGAGATGTTCCCGGCATACCTGAATGTTTATGTTCAGTACACTCCATTATAACTTGAATTCTTGCGTCTTTTGATTTCTTTGCCATGATGCTTCTTATTTAATAAATCCTTTGTCTTTGGCTTCTTTCAATGCAGCACTGATACCTTTTCTATTGATATCTTTCAATGCTCTGGTGGATATTTTTAAAGTTATCCAACGGTCTTCTTCGGGAATGTAGAATCTTTTTTTCACTAAATTTACATCAAACTTACGTTTGGTTCTGTTCAATGAAAAGGAAACATTGTTTCCGGTCATCGCTTTTTTCCCTGTTAAATCACAAACTCTTGACATTTTCTATACCTTTATATGGTTCTTTTATTAGAGTGGGCAAAACTACAAAGAATAATTTTTATATCCAAACTATTTTAGATATGTTTTTTAAAAATATTTCACTTTACTAGTATATTCGCTTGTTCGAAGCTAGTCCGATGAAATGCATGTGATGCTCATTTTTGACATCGAATCTGCTCTTTATACAACAATTCCAAAGCTTTTGAACTTGCTCTCTTGATAACTTTTTCTCTGGGTTGTCCAAAATTAAAATAATGACTTTGAACTCCTTTTGGAGAAGCAATTCCTATATACACTTCACCAACACTTTTATCCGTTTTATCGGTCGTAGGTCCTGCATTTCCGGTCGTAGCTATGGCAAAATCTGTTTGGAATCGTTGTTGAATTCCCAATGCCATTGCTTCTGCAACTTCGGCACTGACTACACTTTTATCGGCAATTAAATCAGCTGAAACACCCAATTCACTTTCTTTTAAATGAGCTGTATAACTCACTATGCTTCCTACAAAATACCGAGAAGCTCCCGGAATCATCGTAATCATATGGGCGATGTTGCCACCTGTAAAACTCTCTGCAGTCGATAATGTTTGATGATTTTGGGTCAATAAATTTCCTATTTCAGCTTCCAATAAAAAATCTTCATATCCAATTACAATATCAGTTAAATAAGATTCCAACAACAATATTTGGTTTTTAATTTGATTTTCCAATTGGGTTTTATCATTTCCCTTGGCGGTCAATCTCAAACGCAATTTACCGTAATTAGGTAAATAAGCCAATTTGATATGCTCGGGCAATTGGGCTTCAAAATCTGTCAAACGAATGGCCATATCACTTTCCCGCATGCCATAAGTAATAATAGTTTTGTGTGAAATAAAAGGCAATTTAAAATCCTGTTGCAACTTGGGTAAAACTCCTTCCAACATCAAATGTTTCATTTCAGTAGGAACACCTGGTAAAGAAATGGCAATTTTCCCTTCCTTTACAAACCACATTCCCGATGCAGTTCCAATTTTATTTTCCAATATATGCGCCTTGGAAGGTAAAAAAGCTTGTTGTAGATCGCTTTCCCGAAACGGAAAATTCAATCCCGTAAAAAACTTTCTCAAACGCATTTCAACCGAAGTGTTCAACACCAACTCATCTTGAAAAAAACGAGTTAGCGTTTTCTTGGTAATATCATCATTAGTCGGACCCAAACCACCGGTTATCAAAACCAATTCAACCCTTTGAAAAGCCGCACGTAGCGCTTCAACAATGGATGTTTCAGTATCCATCACCGAAGTCATTTGTATCACCGAAATACCTATAGAATTCAGTTGTTGAGCCATCCATGGCGAATTGGTATCCGTAATTTGTCCGATGAGAATCTCGTCTCCAATAGTGATGATTTCACAATTCATTTATGGTTTTGGGTTTTGAGGTCCGAGATTATTTAAATTACAAACAACTGATAACATCCCGATGGCTATCGGGAATCGATACTATTTCCTACTGATAACTTTTTCAGCAGCCAATACAATATGAGCCGCATCCAAACCATATTGGGACATCAATTCTTCGGGTGTTCCCGATTGTCCGAATTGGTCTTGAACAGCTACAAATTCTTGAGGTAATGGTAAATATTGAGATAAAACACGGGCAACACTTTCTCCCAAACCACCCATGATATTGTGTTCTTCGGCAGTTACTACACATCCTGTTTTACGAACCGACTTTAAAATAGCCGTTTCATCCAATGGCTTGATGGTGTGTATATTAATCACTTCAACACTTATTCCTTTGGCTTCTAGAATTTCTGCAGCCTGAATGGCTTCCCATACCAAATGTCCGGTTGCAATCAAAGTGACATCATTTCCTTCGTTGAGTACAATGGCTTTTCCAATCTCAAATTTTTGATCCAATGGCATGAAAACTGGCACTTTAGGACGACCAAATCTCAAATAAACCGGCCCAATATAGGCGGCGGCGGCAAGCGTTGCTTGTTTGGTTTGATTGTAATCACAAGGATTAATCACAACCATTCCAGGCAACATTTTCATCATGCCTATATCTTCCAAAGTTTGATGTGTCGCTCCATCTTCACCAACAGTCAATCCGGCATGTGAAGCAGCAATCTTGACATTTTTTTCTGAATAAGCAATACTTTGTCTGACTTGATCAAATACTCGAGCAGATGAAAAATTAGCAAACGTTCCGGTAAAGGGAATCTTTCCTGCAATAGCCATACCGGCTGCCATACCCATCATATTGGCTTCGGCTATCCCAACTTGAAAAAATCTTTCCGGATGATTTTTAGCAAAATCGTTCATTTTAAGCGAACCCGTCAAATCGGCTGTGAGTGCTACGACATTGGGATTTGTTTTTCCCAATTCGGTTAATGCATCGCCAAAACCCGAACGGGTATCTTTCATCTCGGTAAATGTATATTTCTTCATGGATTTGAAATTAATTTCTGCAAAAATAGGATAAATATTTTGCTTAATTGAACAATACAAAGTCCGTTTTACTCAAATAATCCTATTTTTGTAACGTTTAAAAACAACCGATGTGCAAAAATCTGTTTTAATCCTATTAATCTTTAGCTTTTCCTGTTTGTTGGGTTGTAATTTTGAAAAAGATAAATCCCATTTTTCAGATACTGATAATCAAATCAATGGCAAAGTCGTTGCAATATATGATGGAGATACGTATCAATTATTGACTAGTAATCAACAAACCATCAAAGTACGTATGGAAGGTATTGATGCTCCGGAAAGAGAAATGCCTTTTCATCAGGTTTCACAAAAATACCTGAGTCAACTCATTTTTCAAAAAGATGTCATTTTGATTAAAACAGGAGAAGATCAATACGGACGCAGCTTAGGTTTCACCTATCTTTCTGATGGTACTGACATTAATCTAATGATGTTACAATCGGGAATGGTATGGCATTACAAACGGTATAACAATGAAGTTATTTATGCAAAAGCTGAACAAAAAGCTAAAGAGGAAAAATTAGGTTTATGGCAAGATCAACATCCTACTCCACCATGGAGTTTCAGAAAATCGGAAAGAAAAAAGCAGGATTCTTCCCATTTAAAATAAAGATATGTACTTAGTAAATAGTCACATATTATAACTACTTTTGACTCTCAATATCAGCTTATGTTTTCACTTAAATACATTCGATTTTTATCGTTTTTACTTTTCATTTTAGTTTTGAGTAATTGTCAAAAAGATGAAAATACAGATCCAGTAATTCCGATTCCTACCCCACCTGACTCCATTTTTAACATTCAGAAAGTTCCCGAAATTCAACTAGAATTTACAGTAGAAGAATGGAACAAACTCCTTTCCTATTACGATCAAAACCCCAAAAACGAAAAAAAAGTAGTTGCTAAATACACATTTACTGTAGATAATCAGACCATTACCTTGGATAGTATAGGTTTAAAATTACGAGGCAATACCAGTCGTCGTAGACCTGAAGGCTTTACTGGTCAAATGCATCAATCTGTCAATCCCGATTGGCATCATTGTCATTTTGGGTTGGATTTTGACAAGTTCAAAGAAAATCAAAAGTTTAAAGGAATATCCAAAATTAACCTGAAATGGTTTAAGGATGATGCCAACTATGTGAGGGAAATCTATAGTTATGATTTATTCAAACGTTTTGGCGTATGGACTGCTCCAAGGGCCTCCTATTGCCGCTTGACCATCAAAGTTCAAGGCGATGCAACTCCTGCATATTATGGTGTTTATACCATGTTGGAAAGTGTAGATGAAGATTACATCAAATACAGAAACAGCAAGTGGAGTGAAAACGGCTTTATGTGGAAAGGCGGTTGGGCTAATTCTTATAATGCGGATTTTGTTCAAACTACTAGCATTGGGGTCGAAGATGTCAAACTCAACCCTGCCAATTCACTCTATTATGCCTACGATTTAAAAACCCGAGAAGAAGAACTTGCCATTGGAAAAGCCGAACTCATTACTTTTATACAGGATTTAAATTCAAAAACCGGTGATGATTTTAAAAATTGGATTACAACCCGTATGGATATAAATCTATTTTTAAAAACCTATGCCACCAATGTAATGTTGGGAATGTGGGACGATTATTGGATCAATGGCAATAATTTTTATTTCTACATATCTCCCGATAATCAAGTAT
Source organism: Flavobacteriia bacterium (assembly GCA_011391075.1). GTDB lineage: Bacteria > Bacteroidota > Bacteroidia > Flavobacteriales > Flavobacteriaceae. The sequence goes on from JAABRF010000026.1 coordinate 24,818, forward strand.
ATTTTATTCCTTATGATTACGATAATACTTTAGGAACTTCATACCTCATCAATAATTCAGGCACCCAAAACCCGTTGACTTGGGGACCACAATCGGGTAGGCCTTTAATCAATAAAATACTCAGTATTCCCGAATATCAAACACTTTATAAAAATTACATTCTGGAATTATCCCAATCCCAATCTGATTTATTTGACCCAGATAAAAGTTTAACTCGAATCGTTCAATGGCAAAGTATGATTGGTAGCTATATTTCAAATGACACCGGTGAAGACATGATGATTTTAGATCAGCCGGCTAGTTGGGGAAATTGTTCTTTTTACAGATTGCAATCGGGAAATGATGCCGGTGGAACTTCCGGAAATGCCAATTATTTCAGGTCTAGAATTGCATCTATTCCTTTTTAACTAAAAATTCATTTTCAATACTTAATTTTTTTAGTTTTGCATTTTTGATTATAAAAGTTTCAATATGTTCAGAAAATTACTCCGCATCATCAAGAAAACCATCATTTGGTTTTTTATCATTTCAATCGGATTGGTTATTTTGTTTAAATGGGTTCCGGTACCTTTTACCTATACGATGATTTCTCGTAGTGTAGGAATGATGATTGATGGTAAAGAAGTAATTTATCAACGCGATTGGGTCTCATTGGAAAAAATATCCCCAAACCTACCTCAAGCAGTTGTAGCTAGCGAAGATAATTTATTTACCACGCACAATGGTTTCAGTATGAATGCCATTAAAAAAGCTATGGAAGCCAATAAAAAGGGTAAAAAATTGAGAGGAGGCAGTACTATATCACAGCAAACAGCCAAAAATGTGTTTTTATGGCAAGGTAGAAATTGGGTTAGAAAAGGATTTGAAGTATATTTTACTTTTTTAATCGAATTGATTTGGGGCAAAGAACGCATCATGGAAGTTTACCTGAATAGTATTGAAATGGGAAATGGCATCTATGGTGCAGAAGCTGCCGCTCAATATTGGTATCACAAATCGGCTAAAAACCTATCCACACAAGAAGCTGCCGGAATTGCAGCCATATTACCCAATCCACGCAAATTTAAAGCGTCCAATTCCTCTTCCTACATCAACCGTCGTAAAGCTAGTATCCAAAGTCTGATGCGCAAAATCAGTAGAGTGGATTATGATGCAAAGAAAAAACGCAAGGAGAAGAAGTGAGAGGGATTCGGGTTTAAAGTTTAAAGTTTAAAGTTTAAAGTTCAACTCAGGATGCTTTAATTTCAAGTTACAAGTTGTATTACCCATCACCCAGCACCCAGCATCTAGCATCAAACAGTTTAAAGTTTAAAGTTCAATTCAGGATACGTAATTTCAGGTTACAAGTTGCACCCAGCACCAATCACCCATCACCTATCACCCATCACCAAGCACCCAGCACCCAGCATCTAGCATCAAACAGTTTAAAGTTTAAAGTTTAAAGTTCAACTCAAGATACTGTAAATTCAGTTTATAGGTTGCACCAGCACCCAGCACCCAGCATCAAACAGTTTAAGGTTTTATTTACTTTTCAAATTCAAACTCCAAAACTTCAGAGTCATTACAGTATTTATATTAAATCTGAGGTGATTTATGAAAAATTCACAAAATTTTAGATGTTAGGTTTTGTAAAATTTGGTAACTTTGTGCCACTTAATTTTATACCATGCATACTGATTTATTCCAACTTAGACATATCGGTCCAAATGCGGCAGAACAAGCCTCTATGTTACAATCTATAGGCGTTTCATCATTGGACGAACTCATTGATTTGACTATTCCACATGACATTCGCAAGAAAGAAAGACTCAATTTACCAACTCCGTTGAGCGAACAACAATTCATAGCGCACATGCTGGAATTGGAAGTTCTGAATCAAGAATTCAAGACTTACATTGGGTTGGGTTATCATCCTACAATTTTACCTGCAGTAATTCAACGCAATATTTTGGAAAATCCGGGATGGTATACCGCATATACACCATATCAAGCTGAAATTGCCCAAGGTCGTTTGGAAGCTTTGCTCAATTATCAAACCATGATTTCCGACTTAACCGGAATGGAAATCACCAACGCTTCCTTATTGGATGAAGGTACTGCCGCTGCCGAAGCAATGGGTTTGCTTTTCAGTACCCGAAGCAGAGAACAAAAGAAAAATAACATCTGCAAATTTTTTGTTTCCAATGAAGTCTTACCCCAAACCATTGCCGTTTTACAAACTCGTTCTCTTCCATTAGGTATCGAATTGGTGTATGGTTCTCACGATACTTTTGAGTTTACAGCTGATATTTTTGGTGCAATCATTCAATATCCTGCCAAATCTGGCGAAATTTTCGATTACAGAAATTTTGTCGAAAAAATGCATTCTTTAGAAATTAAAGTAGTAGTAGCAGCCGATTTGATGAGTTTGACGCTTCTTACGCCTCCAGGCGAGTGGAATGCAGACGTTGTGGTTGGTTCAACCCAAAGATTTGGAATTCCAATGGGATATGGCGGTCCACATGCCGCATATTTTTCAACTCGAGAAGCCTATAAAAGAGAAATTCCGGGAAGAATCATAGGCGTTACACAAGATGCAGATGGTAAAAGAGCATTGCGGATGGCATTACAAACCCGTGAACAACACATCAAAAGAGAAAAAGCTACTTCCAACATCTGTACAGCGCAAGTTTTACTAGCTGTTATGGCGGGTATGTATGGCGTTTACCACGGACCGGATGGTTTGAAATACATTGCCAACAAAATCCACCAATTGGCCGTTACACTCGAAAATGGTTTGAAAGCAATGGGGTTAACCACTCATAACCAAAACTTTTTTGACACTATAATTTTTAGTGTAAAAGACAGTGAAAAAGTTAAAAATATTTCAGAACAAAATGAAATCAATTTTTTATACATCGATGACCATAAAGTAGGGATTTCTATCAATGAAACTACTACATTGGACGATGTTTATCAAATTTTAGATATTTTAGCTCAAACCGAAAATACACAAGTTCCCAAAATTGATAATACCCATATAATAGGTAGATTACCAAAAGCATTGACGCGAACTTCGGATTTCATGACACATGAAGTTTTCCACAATTACCATTCAGAAACGGAAATGATGCGGTATATCAAAAAGTTGGAAAATCGAGATTTAGCGATGAACCGTTCCATGATTTCATTGGGTTCTTGCACCATGAAACTCAATTCGGCTACTTCTATGATTCCTATGAGTTGGCACAGCTTTGGAGACATACATCCCTTTGCTCCATCTGACCAAGCCAAGGGTTATCACAAAGCATTGAGTGAATTGGAAAAAGCATTAAATGAAATCACCGGTTTTGCGGCAACTTCACTACAGCCCAATTCAGGCGCACAAGGAGAATACGCCGGATTGATGGTAATCAGAGCTTATCAGGAAAACATAGGTCAAGGACATCGCAAAGTGATGTTGATACCTGCATCGGCACATGGAACCAATCCTGCTTCTGCAGTTATGGCGGGTTATGACGTAATAGTTGTAAAAACGACAGAACATGGTGAAATTGACATTCAGGATTTACAAGAAAAAGCCACATTATATCAAGAAAATCTCGCCGGTTTGATGGTAACTTACCCTTCTACACATGGCGTATTTGAAGGAGGAATCAAAAAAATAACCCAAATCATACATGATTTTGGAGGTTTGGTTTATATGGATGGTGCCAATATGAATGCACAAGTAGGGTTGACCAATCCGGCTACTATAGGCGCTGACGTATGTCACCTCAATTTACACAAAACGTTTGCCATTCCACATGGTGGTGGTGGACCAGGTATTGGACCAATTTGTTGTACAGAAGCTTTGGCTCCTTTTTTACCTTCCAATCCTGTGGTTAAAACTGGCGGTTCCAAAGGTATTCCAGGCGTTTCTTCAGCTCCTTTTGGTTCGGCATTGGTGGCATTAATTTCTTATGCTTATATCAAAATGCTTGGCGCTGAAGGTTTGACTGAAAGCACCAAAATAGCCATTTTAAATGCCAATTATTTAAGAGCCGAACTAAGCAAACACTACCCTATTTTGTATTCAGGAGAAAATGGATTTGTAGCGCATGAGATGATTGTAGATTTTCGGGATTTCAAAAAACAAGGCGTTGAAGTAGTCGATGTAGCCAAACGATTGATGGATTATGGTTATCATGCACCTACTGTTTCGTTTCCTGTTGCAGGTACTTTAATGATTGAACCTACGGAAAGTGAAAATAAGGCAGAATTAGATCGTTTTATATCTGCATTAGTACAAATAAGAGCAGAAATTGAGCAACACACAGCCGAAGACCACAACAGTATTCTCAAAAATGCACCTCATACACAAAGTATGGTAACAGCAGATGAATGGCAATTCCCTTACAGTCGACAACAAGCAGCTTTTCCTTTGGATTATGTCAAGGAAAATAAATTTTGGCCTTTTGTAAGACGTACCGATGATGCTTATGGAGACCGAAACTTGGTTTGTTCTTGTAATCCGATTGAGGATTATGTTTGAGCTAAGCCAATTTATTCTCATAGAGAAACATCAATTTAAATAAGAAATATTAAATGTTTTATTGGAGTAAATCAACCTCTTTTTCAACAAAAAAATGCGATACTTTAGGAAATAGTAGTCATACAAAGTATCGCATTTTAAATTTTCCCTCGCTCTATTAATCAAAGGACTTTAACATTTGGCTATTTCAATATTTTTAAATGAAAAGCCATTCGAATCAAATCAGCTGTATTCTTAGCTTCCAGTTTGAGAATGAGATTTTTTCGATGCGTATCTACAGTACTAACACTTACAAATATTTTATCAGCTATTTCGGGATTGGTCATGCCTAGTGCGATTAATTCTAGAACTTCTTTTTCACGCCTAGTGATACTGGGATGATTATGAGTTTTGGATCCTAGCACATCTTCTACTTCATGGCTAAGGAATTGATTTCCGGACATTACTTCGGAAATGGCTACCAACATTTCTTCTTTGGTGGCATTTTTTAAAAGATAACCTGAAGCACCATTCTGAATCATATTTTCAATATAACTCAATTGATTAAAGGTACTCAATCCGATTATTTTAATAGTAGGGTATAATTCTTTTACCTCTTTACATAAATCTACACCACTTTGATCCGGTAGATTGATATCCATTAATATAACATCGGGAATTTGGTTTTGTAAAAACGCTTTGGCTGAAGTTGCGTTCATGGCATGTCCCATCCATTCGATGGTTTTTTCGAATTGAAATAAGGTTCGCAAACCTTCAATCACCATGTAATGATCGTCTACTATGAATAGTTTTATGGGCATTTAATAATGTGCTAATGAGTTGATGTGCTAATGTGTCAATGTGCTAAT
>JAABRF010000027.1 GCA_011391075.1 Flavobacteriia bacterium
CTGATTTTTCACTGAAAAATCAGACTTTCATTCATTCGTGACCTCGACAGGATTCAAACCTGTAACCTTCTGAGCCGTAATCAGATGCGCTATTCAGTTGCGCCACGAGGCCTTTTTATTGGGGTGCAAATATAGTGGTTTTTTGAGATTATACAAAAAAATGGAGTAATTAAACCAATTCAGCAGACAAACCCATCTCCAATAAACGGGTTGCTCTAGGCTTTAAATCTTCCAGTGGGCCCGTCTTAACTGTGGCTTTTCCTTTGTAATGAACCAACAAGGTGCATTGCTCGGCTTGGAGTAAATCATGCTCGCATACATCAATCAAGGCATCAATCACAAAGTCAAATGTATTGACATCGTCATTGAACAACACAATTTGACGTTCGTCGGATACTTGTTCCAATACGTCTATGTCTTCCTGAATTTTTTCCTTGGTACTCATCGTTTAAAAGTCAAAAATTAGTAATTGAAGTCATTTAAACTTTTTTCAATTGGCTACAAAATTAATAATATTACAACATCTTTTGATGATAACTGATTAAATTATCAATTGGCCTTTGAACGCTACCACCAAATTGGGTTTCAAATTCTAAAGCCACTTCCTTTAATAAATCTTGAAAATAATAGGCAATGGAACCAATAAAAAACACCGGGACTTTCTTGTATTGTGTAAAAGTCTTGACCCTAAATTTATAAAACTCTCTGAAACCTTCTTTCAATAATTCTTGAATATACTTGGATTCCTTATGATCAAACATGATGGTGGAAAACTCTCCTAAATAGGAATTGGGGGCTTCTTTTTTATAAATATTCTCTTTGACTACATCTGCATCCAAATTAAATTTTTTACCAAAATCAACATAAATTTCTTCCGGCATTTGCTTGTAAAAATAATCCCGAATCAACCTGCGTCCAAATAAATTGGCACTGGCTTCATCCATAATCATATAGCCTAAAGAAGGGCAAATTTGAAACATTTCGTTGCCGTCATAATAACAAGAATTGGAACCCGTTCCCAAAATGCAAACAATGGATTCCTTGCCTCCGGAAGCGGCATATACAGCAGCCAGCATATCTTCTTTTACAACCACAACTGCTTGTGTAAAAAATTTTTCAAAAACACTTTTCAAAAACAATTTGGCTTTTTCTGTTCCACAACCAGCTCCGTAAAAAAACACTTTGTTTACTTCATTTTTAGATTGTATCAATAAATCATTCTGTAACAATCTTTCCATCAGCAATTCCTCTCCCAAAATTTCGGGATTGATGCCTTGGGTTCGGGTTCGGAAAAGTTCGGTTCCATCGGGAGCAAGTGCCACCCAATCTGCTTTGGTAGAGCCTCCATCTGCAATGAGTATCATAAAATAGGATTTGGAACAAAAATAGTGTTTTTTAAAGAGAAGTCATTTAATTTTCAAACTTAAAATAATCCGAATGGGTAAATCATCGAAACACAATATAAGAATGTATAGTAAAAGGCAGATGCCAGCTTTAACATCTGCCTTTTTAACTTACTTTTAAAAAAATTACTTTGATTCTTTATTCCCAATCTGGCATATAGGCATTATCAAATAACAATTCTCGATTGTCACCATCCATATCCATCATCCAAACTTGTTTGACAGAAACACCATCATTGGAAGTATTGACAAATATAATTTTAGCTTCATTGGGTGCATATCGGGGATCCAAATCATTGGTGCCATCTTCTTTGTACAACGACATATCGGTAGAAATGGCTGCTGCAAAATTATAAATGAAAATATGGGTATTCAGTTGTCGGTAATCACTACTTTGATATCCTGAAATATCATGAGTATACAACAGATTTTGATTATCAACTGTGAAATTTAATCCGCCTACAGCACCACTTACGTTGGTAAGTATTTGAGATTGGACTGTTCCACTCATATCAATTATAAAAATACTGGCATTGTAACCATTGATGTTGTTGGTTTTAAGGGCAATCTTAGTTTGATCTTGACTCCAATCACATTCGGTGATGAAACTACCGTCAAAAGTTTGATAAATCAATTGATTGCCACTTCCATCCTTGTTGATGATGTATAGTTTGTCGAAACTCGTGTACATAATTCGATCGCCATTGGCAGACCAAGCAAAATCAATTTCATCTTGTCTGAAACCGACTAAAGAAATTTGGGATGTTACTTGATGCACATCAGTTCCATCGGGTTTCATGGTAAAAATATGGGTATAAGAGCCCACGTTTTTCAAAAAGGCAATGCGTTGAGTTACTAAATTTTTTCTTGGTCGCCAACAATTCTGATTATTTCCCGTCAAAGTAATGAATTCATTGGTTTCATTGGCTGAAAAAATCACTTGATTTTCATTGGCTTTTTGAACATATAAAAATCGATTATTTGGGAAAGAAGTTGTTTCAAAAGTATAAATTTCAGAAAGAACCAGCTCATTAAAACTATCATCGACGCTGATTTGCCAGAAATATTTCACGCCATGTTTGAGTCCGCTTACTGTGTAAGTTGTATCCGTTAGATTTTCCACTACCAAACTCGATTCGTCATAATCATTTCTTATGAGAATACCATACACCAAAGCGTCCTCATCGGGATCTAAGGATTTGTGCCAGACTAACTCTACTTGCAAAGGCAGATTAATACTATTGTCAATCGGACTGATTATTTCAGGAGCCAAAGGTGGCTTGTTCAAAGCATCGGAAAGTTCTAATTCAAAAATAATATTGGCATTGGCATCAGCCAAAACACTAATAGGTTCATTGCCGGCTAAGTAACCTTCCTTTTGGGCTTTGACCGAATAATCACCTACCAAAACTTCGTCAAAAGTGAAATAGCCTTCTGCATCCGTAAACACAGAATTATTGGTAGGACTAAGGGTAACTTTAGCATTTTCTATGGGATCAAAACTATTGGCTTCAACCACTCGACCTGTTAAACTTCCATGATCAATAAAATCTGTTTTATCATCGGAACAAGCGATGAAAAATACAATAAAAATGCCGATGTATAAAGGTTTGATATAATTTTTCATTTTGGATTGTTTTAATTTGAGAATGACATTTTATTAAATTCATTCATTGTTTTCACATCTAGTGTTGACATCTCAATTGTTAATAAAAAGCAATAAGCTAATTCCCATTTTCCAATAAGAATCATTTAATTTTCCCTGTTCCAAACCGTCTAATTGATCTGTAAACAGGTAATTTTGTTCCCCAAAAACTCTGAATCCAATGTTATTGAAAGGAACATATTCTACACCCAAACCATATTGAAACTTGAAATTGAGTTTGGAAAAATTGGCATCCATTATTCCTCCACCACCGGCATATACAAAAGGACTAATTTTATCATATGGAAGTATGGTATACTGGACATTGGAACTCAAGTATAAAAAATCTTGTTTTAAAACATGGTCAGATTCAAGACTCATAAAACCGACCGATTGGGTAAAATTCCACTTGGGACTATCGGGAATACATTTGAAAGTGGCTTCAGTTCCATAACTAAAGGCAGAATTATTATAATCTCCATCAAAATAAGTGGTAAAACCTGAAACAGATATCCCATTTTTCCCTCTTGTGAAAAGTGGCTTTCTATTGAGAAGTTGGGTTTCTTCTGCATCGCGTTTCTCCTTATTGTATTGTAAAAGCACATTGTCAACTAGTTCTTTGTTATAATCCTTTACTTTCCACAAACCATCTTGAATACCTTCAATAATGAGTGATTCTACTGCTTTGTCAATTGCTTCTTTGATGGCCATTTGAGTAGGTTCATTTTGACTGACTCCGGTTTCAACTTCTAAAATCCTTTTCAATTTAACATACCTGTACAAATTGAAATCTATTGCTTGTGACAAAATAGTTTTCGAAATATAAACTGTTTTTAAGACTTTGCCACTAGCTGTAGAAACAGCTCTTAAATAAATAGTTATACGATCTTGACGGTATTGATTGGATCCACCGGCTCCAAAATACTTAGCTCCAAAACCACCGGTTATGATATTTGTATCATAGGAAATGATACCACCTTCCAACAAAATGCCGGCAAATAAAAGCGGTGGTAAATCCTGATTGACAACAGAACTGTTTTTTTGATTTTCTTCTTGTCGCGTAGAACGGATGATTTGACGTTCGTTCAATAAATTGGAAATATTCTCTCTTTCTATAGGAATAAACCATTGAGAATCTTCCAATGATTTGATTAAAATGGTTGTTGCACCTTGTGTAACAGCCGTACTGTATGACATTCCGGATTCCACTTGTTTGTATTGACCCGTTTGATCTTTAAATTTATAGACACCAACTACAATTGGTACTTCGGGGCTAATATTCTTCAAATATTTGAAATTTTGATTTTCCTCACCAAACCTAGCTTTCTGGTTATGAGTAGGTTGGTTGAAATACGAGGCACATCCGGTAAGCATCACTAGTAGCATCAAACTGAAAAATTGATTAAACTTACACATGATAAATATTTTAAATTACTATTTTTCTTAAAAAGGATATGATGTCAATTGGGAATGATGATTTGCGTTTGCTCACCCGTATTGACGTCAAAAATATCAATGCTCAATCCGCCAACAGTAGGCGTTATTTCCACTACCAAAGAACCAAAAGAATAGGTTCCGACTGTAAAGGAGTCTTCACCGTATTCTTGGTGAAACAAGTCTTGAGAAAGTTGATTGAGTAATTGACGGTTGAGAGATTCTGTTAATTGTTCCAATTCAGATTTTTCCTCATATCCGTCGGTTTCTTCTTTATAATCATTTTGGGCTTCTGCACTCGCCAACAATGCAGCTGCATTGTATGGATTGCCACCCAAAAAAGAAGGGTTCATCGGTCGGTATACAATTTCCTGGCTCCATACAGGGAAAGCAATCAATCCCCAAAAGACGAATGTTAAAATTGTTTTCATCTGTTTATTTTTATTTGTTTTTTAATGGTCAGACCCGCTTCGCAGCGAGGCGAGTGGAATGTCCAAATAAACATTGCGGTTGGTATGCAACTTTGCTTATGGTCATTTCATGTGTCTATATTTATTGGTTATTAGTTATTTGATAATTTGTTATTGATTATTGGTTATTATTCATGTTATAAAGAAGTTTTGATAGGTACATTTACTTTTAAAATTTTCGTTCTTGTTTCAAAAGTTTTTGTCTTTCTTTGTGGTATTGCAATAGTTTTTTATAGGCGAGTTGTGCAACCCAATCCAAAAATTCCTCATCGGGTTGAGAATTGAATTGAAATACAATGATATCATCAACTAAAATTTTGATTTCACTATTCCTACCACCCAATAGTGGTTTTTCTTCTACGATAATCATCATGGGAAAATTGATCCCATTCAAGCGGTAATTGGTGTTGAGTTTTTCGTAAAAATCCCGACCTGTTTTGGTCATGACATTATCCAAAATTAATCCAGTCAATTCAAAATCTGATTCAATTTGAGTTTTTTGAACTTGAACATGTGATTTATTACTCATAGTAATTGTGTCTCTTGCTATGAGTATTGAATCTCTTTTGATGTATAGAAAGATTTGAATAGAAGATTCAGGTTCGATATCGACCTGCTGAGTTGAAAGTATTTTACTTTCTTCGGGAAGTAGTGAAAAAAAACCGGATTGAACGTTTTTGGAAAGATTTCCGGTTGATGACTTTTTCAAACTGAGGATGCTGAATTGCAAATTATCCTGAAATATTTCAGAATTATTGATTGCAGTGGGATAAATGTTGACTAAATTATCCTCACGGACTATTTTTATTTTTGCTTGTACTTCTTCATCGGGAACTAAATGTCCATTTTGGGCAAAAGAAACTGAAAAACCAAACAAACATAATAATAGTAGCATTGTATTATTATACTGTTTTTTCATTTGAATATATTTAAAAATTTTCTAAAGAACCTACCAATCTGCATTGGGATAAGCTTTGAAACTCACCATTTGATTTTCAAGGCTAAGTCATAGTTTAATTTATTTTAAGCAGCATATAACACACTAGGATTTTATTATTTAAATGAGAATCAATAACACAACATTTAGTCTCAAAATACTGAAATCAACTGTTAAAAATTGTTGATAATGAGCGTTTGATGTTGCGTATTTTGGATAATTTGCATTTGATTGGAAAGATCATTTTGACCGAAAATCAATATAGTATTGTTGTTTCCATTTTGAATGACTTGTAATTCACAAGCTTGCGAATTATAATAAGTATATCTTTCAAAAAGGTTAGCATCACCATTTTGGATGATACTTTGTACATCTTTGGATTTCAATTCAACTGCAGTTTGGTTGTAATTACCTACCTGAAGAATTTCAACCGATGACTGATACAAATAAAAATTGCTGACGTATTGGTCAGCTTCCGATTGAATGTTGAAATAAGTATTGATGAAATTTGAATTTGAATCAAAGAGGTTTTGTCCAAAAGTAAATCCAGTATAAAACAACAAATAAACTAATATGATAATTCTAGTATTCATGACTTTCTTTTTAGCATCAAAAAAGAAAAAGAAAGGGAAGGAAAACCTTCCCCTTCTTATGTAAGAAAAATAGTAATTAATGTAGGTCAGTTTGGAATACATGAGACACATTGCCCAATCCCATTTGAGTAGTTAAACTGGTATGACCTAATCCAAATTGATCAGTTGTACTCCAATTCAATCCTCCCATTTGTAAAGTTGTAGCACTGTTAAACATGCCAACTTGCATGACATCACTCAAGTTACCCATTCCAAATTGATTAGTGTAAGCATAGTTATCAAGACCAATTTGATCTATGAAACTCCAGTTGCTTATGCCATCTTGATAAGTAAAGGCATCATTTCCTATACCCAATTGCATGACTTCACTGTGGTTCATTTCACCTAATTGATCTGTTAAAGCAAAGTTCCAATGTCCATATTGTTCGATATCGCTGAAATTTCCAATACCTACTTGGTTGGTAAAATCCATATTATCATCTCCTATTTGAGTTGAATAAGCCGTATTACCCATTCCCAATTGATAGGTTTCTGAATGATTTCTCTTACCATCTTGATATTGGTCGGAATAATTAAACATGCCACCTTGAAGAGCATAGGCATAATTTCTATTACCCAATTGATATTGATTAGCAAAATTCATTTCAGCAAAATAACTACCTTGGTCAATAATGGCATCATTGAATTTGCCATCTTGGAATTGAACTCCTAGATTGAATCCGCCTAAAGAGTAATCATTTTGACGAATCAATGCCCAATTTCCTTTACCATATTGAGTTTGATAAGCGGTATTAAATAATTTGCCTTGGTAAACCAATGCAACGTTTTCTCTACCATATTGAGCTTGATTGGAATAGTGTCCCCATCCATCTTGATAAGCCAATGCATAATTACCCAAGAATCCATTCATCAAAGTAGTTTGATATTGGATGGCTGTATTTTCTATACCATATTGGAAAATATTGGCCATGTTCAAATCATAATATTGAGATTGAACGGCGGTATTTCCCCATCCTATTTGTTCAACATAAGCTACATTATCTTCAGCCCATCCGACACCTTGTGTTTGAGTAGAGGAATTAAACATTCCAATTTGTAATACTTCGGCATCATTTCTATCACCTAATTGAGTTATTTCAGACCCGTTTGCAATTCCAAATTGATTGACAATAGCTGTATTGTCAAACCCACCTAAAAAATGCATCTGTCCATCTTGATAAGTAGTAGAGTAATTTCCAGCCCCGATTTGTGTAATCAAGTCCAAATTACCTGCTCCTTTTGAGGTCACGGTACTATTGTTCATTTGAGCAAACATAAAACTAGTAGCACCTAAAAAGATTACTAAAAATAAAAACTTCTTCATAATACTGTGTATTAAGGTTTATAACGAGTCAAATTTCTTTCAATTTTAAAACTATCACAATGAGATGAGTCAATCAAAACAATGATTAATATCATTTTTAGAAAAGATAATTGGAAATTTAATCCATTCATAATCAATTAAGTTACTACATTTGTACAACCCCTGAGAACATCTGTTAATAGTAAATATTAAAAATATGTTCGATGGTAACCTAAATATTAATACCAAAACTCTTAAAGCTTTCCAGTCTTTTCTCCTACTTCTGGATAGTAAGAGAAGAATTGTTTTGACTAATGCCAATTTTTTTAAAATTTTGGATAGAAATTTTGTTGAATCCTTTCAAAAAAAAATTCCAAAAACAAAACCCTATATTTTAGCCAATAAAAACAACCAAATTTTATCTTTTCCAAATAGAAAAAGAAAAATACTTGGAAAACCAAAACAATCAACAACTTTTCCAGAAATACCTTTAAAACTTGTATCCGATAAGCAACAACTTCTATCCCTGGCTTCTCATGAATTCATGAACCCATTGAGTGGTATATCCACTTCAGCCGATTTGATATTAAAGTATACAAACCTTGAAAACCCAGAACAAGTATATAAACATGTCAAAGTAATACAATCACTCACCCGACATTTGACTCATATCATGAATGATTTCATCAATATGGAAAGAATGGATTATGGTAAATTTGAGATTAATAAAACCTTATTTGATTTTAATATTCTGATTCAAGAAATCATAGAAAACAGCAAATCATTACTTCAATCCGGTCAAAAAATAGAATATAAACTTTGTAAAACCTGTATACAAATGTATCAGGATCGAAATATGTTGGATGTAATTCTAACAAATCTACTTTACAATGCCATCAAATATTCACCGGAAAACGCGCCCATTAAAATTGTCGTAAAATCGGATAAATACATCAGCATTAAAATAATAGATTGTGGTATTGGGATACCACCGGAAGAACAAAAATATATTTTCAACCGTTTTTTCAGAGCTTCCAATGTTGAACATATTCAAGGAACCGGTATAGGTCTCAATATTGTCAAACTTCATTTGGATGAAATTGGAGGAAAAATAAAATTTAAAAGCAAACTAAACGAAGGGACCACATTTACTGTGAATATTCCTATTAACCATACCATTTGAAAAATGAAAAAGAAAATATTACTCATAGAAGATGATAGAATAACTCGGGAAAATACTGCCGAAATACTCGAATTTGCCAATTACGATATCATTCAAGCTTCTGACGGAAAAGAAGGCGTTAAATTGGCTAGGACAGAAAAACCTGATGTGATAGTATGTGATGTGGTTTTGCCAAAACTAGACGGCTTTGGCGTTTTTCAAGTACTTTCCAATGACCTGGGATTTGAACAAATTCCATTTATTTTTCTATCATGTAAAAACAATCATGAAGACATCAGAAAAGGAATGGAATTGGGTGCAGATGACTACATTACAAAACCTTTTGATGAATCAGAATTGTTGCGTGCCATTACTACCCGTATTAAAAAATCGGAGAAAAACAAATTGGAAAATGAACAATCAAATGAAGATGTAATTTATGAAAACATGACCGATTTAATACAATCATTTCACGATCGAGATGTACATCATTTTTCCAAAAACGACGTCATCTATTGTGAAGGAAATTACAGTAGTTTTTTGTATTTAATAAAAAGTGGATCGGTCAAAACCTATAAAAACACGGAAGAAGGGAAAGAACTCATCACCGGTTTTTACTATCCTCAACAATTTTTGGGTTATATTTCACTGTTTGGAGGCATCCCACATACTGAAAATGCTATGGCAATGGAGGATTTGAAAATTATCAAGATTGAAAAGACCGAAATTTTCGGATTGCTTAAAACCCATCCACATCTAACCTTGAGTATATTATCCTTCTTAGCCAATAAATTCAAAGATTCAAAAGATAGAATGTTGCAAATGGCTTATGATTCAGTCAGAGGTCGATTGGCAAAAACGCTATTGGTTTTAACAAGTAATAGTCCCAATCATAGCATCAATATTTCACGTTCTGATTTGGCTAATTTAGCTGGAATTGCCAAAGAAACACTCATTAGAACACTATCCGATTTTAAAGAATCTAATTGGATAGAAATAGATAAAAATCACATCAAAATATTGAATTCAAAAGCGTTAGCTTCCATTAATTAAATTGCTCAACTGATATCAATCATAATTTCAATTGACCTGAGTCATTGTAAGAATAGGGTTTCCTATGGAACTTTGACCCATTAAAACGTGATGTTACTCCTTGCATAATCACTTTTTCACAATCTAGAGAGGAATTAGTTTAGATTAATTTTCTAATATTAAGGAATAACATCTTTGATAGGGATTTAAGACCTCGCGAATATTGGAAAATAGGTATTCCCTGTGAATACAAAGTAGCATCAGATTTTTCAAAACCAATTTGCTGACGGTTTTAAATCAGGAAGCGGAAAACCAAGGTTTTCCGCTTCTTTAATTTATACCGATAAAATCAAATTAAACTATTCCAAAACATAATACTGCCATGGATTCAATTTCACTTTGGTTCCTTTGGATAATACCATTTGATTGCCACTAAAGACATCATTAAAAGTACCATCGTATTCCACAAGTGTTTCAACAGGTACATTAGAAAGATTGGCTAGAAAAACAACTTTTTTACCTTCTTTTTCTCTCATAAACGCCAAAACTTTCTCAGAATTTCCTGTAATAATCTTTACATAAGAAGCAGGATTCTTACCGCCGTTGAGTGCTATATTGGTGCTTTTTAATGTCCCTAATTTTTCATAAATTGGGAAATATTTTCCTTTGGTTTTAGGAATTAAATCTTTTTCAAAAAACTTCAAACGCACGTTCATATCGTATTCCATACCACTATAAATCAAAGGCATACCCGGCATCATATAGGAAAGAACTGTCATTACTTCTCCTGCTTCTCCAAAACTCTCTCCTTGGGTTCCATTCCATGAATTTTCATCATGGTTTTGAGTGAAATTCATAATAATATCATCTTTTTCATATTTCTTTGAAAGCTCAGTCATCCAATTATCCCAATCGTAAACATTTTTTTCACCTTTAACTATGGCTTTCATCAAGTGATGAGAATCCCAACCATAAATCATATCAAACATGCCATCACCGCGAACAATCTCTGCTCCAGCATCTTCAGCCAACATAAAAATGGGTTTGGTTGCTCTTAATTGAGGAATAGCTTGTTGCCAAAAATCCATAGGCACCATTCCTGCAACGTCACAACGGAATCCGTCAACATCGACTTCTTTCAACCAATATTGCATGCTTTCTATCATGGCTTTGCGCATTTCAGGATTAGTGTAATCCAAATCGGCTACATCATCCCATCCAATAGATTTTCCTTCATCATTGAGAACAGTTGATATTTCTCCTTTGGCATTTTTGGTATAAAACTCAGGATGTTCTTTGATCCATTTGTTATCCCAACCAGTATGATTAGGAACCCAATCCAAAATGATGGACATATCCAATTCATGCGCTTTTTGTACCAATTCTTTTAAATCTTCTAATGTTCCAAATTCGGGATTAACCCCTTTATAATCGGCAACGGCATAATAACTTCCCAGATATTTTTTACGTTCTTCAGGGTCTTTGATATCGTGAACGAATAAATCACCTTTGGCTTTCCTATTGATTTCTGAAATAGGGAAAACAGGCATCAACCAAATGATTTTTACGCCCATTTTTTGCAATTCAGGTAAGTCTTTGGTAAAAGCATCAAAATTACCTTCAGGTGAGTACTGTCTAATGTTGGCTTCATAGATGACGGCACTCTCCATCATCTCCTTAGTCACGGTCTGTGTTTCGGTTTCAGTCATTTTATCTTGTTTTTTTTCTTGATTTTTGCAAGCCATCAGGCTCATGGTTATTAATAATAGTGTGAATAAACGGTTCATTTTGTATGTATTTAATTGTTTGATATCAAAAACTAATATTGATTTTTACTTCATCTTCCTTTAAAACTATAGGTAAAATAAAAACCTCTTTAAAATTTTCTTCCCATTCAAATTTCACTTTTTTACCATTGATTTTCAGCTTTTTGGGTTGGGATTTCAAATGATGTATGACCAATGAAATTTGTTTGTTATATGGAGCAAATTTAACTCCGAAATCGGGTTCAATTTCAATCTCTAAGGTGTTTTTTTTGAATTTAGATTCAAATTCAATTTCTTCAAAAAGGGTTTGTTCAAATGCATTGGGTGTTTTTCCATCGTCATTGTACAATACATATTCCGATTCTTTTACAGTTTTGTCAAAATAAAAATGTACTTCCATTTGCGACAGATTTACATCGTCTGTACTTTGAAATACGGGTAATAATGGAATAAAAGAACCACTTTTAACAAAAGTTGGGATATGTTCTTTATCTAAGGTAACGGTGTGATATTTTCCACCATCATAGGTAGTATTGCTATAAAAATCAATCCATTGATTGCCTTTTGGGAAATAAACTTCCTGTTGTTTTACACCTGCATTCACAATCGGCGAAATTAGAAAATTTTCGCCCCAAAGATAGGCTAGATCATAGGTCAACAAAGATTTATTATCAGGTTCATTGTAAAATAATGGTCTCATAAAAGGCATTCCGGTTTGGTGGTTTTTAAACGCCAAAGTATAAGTATAGGGCAACAAACGATACCGCATCTCAATTGTTTTTTTAGCCAATTCCATTACCTCTTTACTGCGATAAACAGGTTCGGAAGGTACTGCTTCTTGTGCATGTGGCCGAAAAACTGGGGTGAATATGCTGTATTGCAACCAACGTGTGTAGAGTTCATCATCTGGATTATCACCTCCAAAACCACCGGCATCTGCATGCATATACGACATGCCTTGCAAACCGGCTTGCAGTGCCAATTGCGGTTGGGCTTGTAATCCGCCCCAACTGCGATTGACATCACCTGTCCAAGGAATCATTCCATAGCGCTGCGAACCTACAGCTCCGGCACGCATCAAAATAAAAGGTCGCATTTTGGGAAAATCTTTTTGAAAACCCTCATAAACGAGTCTGGCCCAATCATGTCCATAAATATTGTGGACTTCATCGGCAGTTCCGGTGGCATGCAATGCGTCAGATGGATGTACTTCGGGTTCACCCAAATCTCCCCAAACGCCACTAGCTCCCATTTCTGTTAATTGTTTGTAAATATTCCAAAACCATCGGGCTGCTTCAGGTTTATAAATATCTATAAGAGAAGTATTTCCAAAATAAAATTTCCAAGTTTTAGGATTTCCCAAGCTGTCTTTGACCAAAATATCCTTTTGAACGGCTTCGTCCCAACGGCTGGAAGTGGTCAATATAAAAGGTTCAGTAACCAAAACGGTTTTCACCCCTTTTTGCTTCAAATCAGTCATCATTTTTTGTGGATTGGGAAACGAATCTTTTTCAAATTCCAAATCACCCATTTCGTCAAAAATTCCTTTGCTAAACCAATAAATATCAATAACTACGGCATCGAGTGGAATTCTATTTTCTTGAAACAAGGCGACTGTTCTTTCAGTTTCTGCCTGAGAATGATATCCAAAACGACTGGCAAAATTTCCGAATGTCCAACGAGGAGGCAAGGGCTGACGACCGGTAAGTTCGGTAAAATCAAAAATCAATTCATCCCAAGAGTCATCAGCAATAACTTGGTAAGTCATCCTTCCGCTGATGGTTCCATAATTTATTGTATTGTTTTTTTCAGAATCCAAATCCAGATAACCAATAGGTGCATTGTCAAAGTTAACAGCAAATATTTGTGAAGAAAACACCAAAGGCATGGTATAATTCATGAGTTCGCTATGTGTTTCATAACCATAATGTGCTCTGTTGTACAAGTTGAGTTTATAACCTCTGTGATTCATCCCTAATACGCGATTACCACCTCCATACAAAACATCTTCTTGTCCAATATTGAAATTCAGCACTTTCATACCATCTTTGAAGGTATAACCCAAACGTTCGGAAAGCAAGTTTTTGTCTTTATAGTTGTATATCAATTGAAATGGACTCTTGAGAATGGTCACGCAAATCCCTTTGGAGGATAAATCCAATTCAACATCGTTATCCGTTATATTAATTTTAATAGCTTTATTTAAAATTACCGCATGAGAATCAGGTTGGTAGCTTTCTCCTTGAGGGATGAAGTTGGTTTCAACAATTTGATCAGAAAGAAATTTAATCAAGTAGTGACCATCATTGGTTTCAATTTTCACAAAATCATCTTGCAAGCTGTATTTAACAAATTGACGATCTGAATTTTGGGAAAAAACAAATAGCGATTGTAGAAAAATCAAAACACCAACTATTTTCATTGAATCAGGAATTAAACTACAAAATTACGAAAATTTTCGTATCCAAACAAAGTGGGATTGATGATTTGCAAATCCATTCATCAAACAAGAGAATTATTAATAAGTATCAAAATTTCAACAAAAAAAAGTTTTCCAAATTCGAAAATTTGGAAAACTTAAAATCTTTTACATGATCTTTAAAACTATTTCACTCCATGCATCAATTTTTTCACCAGCGGACTAATCGAAATAGCTATCAATCCCATAATCATAGGGATAATTGTGAAAATTAAGAAGAAAGTGGTCAAACCGTGTTCGTCTGTGATTTTATCGATTTTACTACCCAATACGCCAGCAGCTTTATTGGCAACACCCAAAGCTAAATACCATATTCCAAACATCAAGGCAATCATTTTGGCAGGAGCTAATTTGCTTACATAAGCCAAAGAAACCGGCGATAGACTGAGTTCCCCTAAGGTGTGTAAAAAGAAAGCAATTACAAGCCAAATCATACTTACACTAGCCGTTTTGGCACCCATATCGATACTTGAAGCACCGTATGCCAAGGCGGCAAACCCTAAACCGGTTAATATCAATCCCATTCCATATTTTGCAGTTGCAGGTGGATTGTATTTACTTTCCCAAATTTTACTAAATAAAGGAGCAAACATGATGATAAATAAGGAATTGAGAATCAAAAACCAAGTAGCCGGGACTTCTATTTCATTGTCCAATTTCTTCACCACTTTTGCAGGAATGTATTCATTCAACTTATCTTTTTTGGATGCATCGATGTACTTGAGCGAACCCTTTTTATCTGAATCAAATATATACAATGGGTCAGCCTCTTTGAAACTGGTAATAGTACTCACCGTCATATTCTTAGTTGAAAGTTTCGCAGTTGCATCCAAAACTGTTTTATTGGTTACAGGAACTTTTTTAGTGCTTTGTTCACCAGTTTTTGGATCGGTTTTGACTACTTCGACCATTTGATATTCAATATTATAGGCAACCGTTTTAAAGTTGTATTGAATCATCCAAACCACCAATCCCCAGATGATACTAAAACTGGTGATTAAAAAGAAATTAGAAGTCAGGAATTTTTTACGTGTTTCCACAAACAATTTCACCAAAACCCAAGAAATAATTGCCAACGGCACCACAGAAACCACAAAGTTGATGATGTTAAACATAAGGGCTTTATTGCCTGTAAGCACTCTTTGAGTATAATCTTTGGCAAAAATGGTCATACTACCGCCACTTTGCTCGAAAGAAGCCCAGAAAAAGATGGCAAAAAAGGCAAAGATCATGATGGTAAAAAGACGATCGCGAATCACTTTTGAATATCGCAAAGTCCTAGAAATCAACATATACAAAAATAAGGCTAATACAACTAAAATGGCGTAATTGGAATAGTCAACATTACCTATTTGAAACAAACTTTTACCTGTGATTTTTGAAATTGGATCGTTGATCATCCAAGTTAAACCTCCTACAAAAATGAACAACATCATGGCAATATCAAAAGGTTTGAATCCTAATTGATCCACAATACCTTCTTCTTCGGCAGTTTTAATTTGCTCTACATTCTTAATAGTAGATGGTTTTGCTCCAATATCCCCAAATATCTTTTGAAAGAAATAAAATTGTAATAATCCAAACAACATGAAAATACCAGCCAAACCAAAACCATAACCCCAACTCACTTTTTCTCCAATAAAGCCCACCAACAAGATCCCTAAAAAGGCACCTGCATTTACGCCCATGTAGAAAATTGTATAGGCCCCATCTTTCTTCTCGGGATGTGCTTCATACATTTTGGAAACCATGGAAGTCATATTGGGTTTAAAAAACCCATTTCCTAAAATCAACAATGCCAATCCGACAAAGAGGAAAGATTTTAAAAATCCGGAAGGTTCAACTCCAAAACCATGTACAGCAATATCTTCTGTCGCCATCGCGGCGTGACCCAAAGTCATCAATACCGCTCCGACTAATACGGCTTTGCGCGAACCGATGTAAAGATCCGCAATGCGTCCGCCAATAATAGGCGTCCAATAGACCAAAGCGAGATAGGTGCCATACAAAGCTATGGCGTGTTCGCGAGGCCAATCCCAACCACCGAGTCCAACTGAACTCACTAAGAATAGTACCAACAGGGCACGCATGCCATAGTAAG
Source organism: Flavobacteriia bacterium (assembly GCA_011391075.1). GTDB lineage: Bacteria > Bacteroidota > Bacteroidia > Flavobacteriales > Flavobacteriaceae. Next base: position 16,365 of record JAABRF010000027.1, read on the forward strand.
AAAAGCGTTCCCACATTTCGGTGAAAAACAAAACGAATAAAGCCGAAGGATGCCCTAGGACTTGGGATTTGAAGATGTCGTGTTTAGATTCTGTCATTTTATGAATGTGCTAATTTATAAATTTGCTAATGTGCTAATGCGTCCCGATAGCTATCGGGATTGCTAATTTGTTAATGAATTAGCTTTCTTTAAACCCTTTTATCATCCATTTACGAGCCAACAACAAACCTATGGGTGTAATGATTGCGATAAATCCGTAGATGAGCCACATATATTCGGTATTGAGTTGGTCTTTTGGGGTATCAGCCGGTACGTAATTTTGTAAAAACCAACCAGAATAAAGTGCAGTGACGATTTTAGTTAAAAACCAAGGAAATTGTCCGATACCCATATAGATTCCAGTCATTCCTTTGGGTGCAATTTCGGCTACCCATTGTAAAAATCTAGGTTGCCACAATGCTTCCCCTATGGTCATGATGATTAAATAAGCCATTAAGGTATAAAAACTAGGACCTGTAGCTAGAATAAAGGTAGGGAGAGCCATGATCATAGTTCCGATGATCATCATTTTATAGGTACTTTGTTTCAAGGTAAGGGCTGTTACCATAGGTGTTAAAACAAAAATCAATATTGGATTCAGGTTTACAAAAAACTCGAAGTTATCTCCTACGATTCCATCAAAAGCACGACTGGTATACTGAGGTAAAGTCAACCAATTATGAGCAAACAAAGTTTGTACAGGTATCAAAACAAAAATGAAAAACAAAAATCGCATGTCTTTCAATGGGAAATTTTTGAGGTAATATTTCATTTTTTCTTTGGTAGTCATGGCTGCTAATTCATCTTCGTCTTCTACTTCATCACCATCTTCCGCTTTTACTATGGCTTGAGCGTCGGCTATTGCTTTTTTAGTGACAAAAACAGCTATCGCCAACATACCTAAAACAGTTATTCCAACAAAAACCCAAAATACGCCATCAATACCATACGATTTTCGTACCGGTGGGGAAATAATTCCAGGTAGAAAACCGCCCAAATTCATCAAAGCATAGAGCATAGCATAACCCATTGCTGCATTTTTCTTGGTGTTCAATTTTTTAACCGCCGCATAACACGCAGGTTGGTATATACCATATCCTATGACAACTCCCAAGATTCCAAACAATGAAATCACTTGACCTGAATTCCACAAGCCTGTTTCACCTAATGAAGGTGCAGCAGTGAGAACAATTCTTCCAATCAATATAAAAAATAGTGAAAGCAGTAGTGATTTTCGGATTCCTATTAAATCGACAGCAGCTCCTAAAACCAACATGGAAATTGTAATTCCGGCTGTTAGAAATCCAACCATCCATCCGGCATGAATATCGTCCAAGCCTACAAAATCATTGTAAAAAAGGGCTAAAAGACCGATGATTCCAAAATAGGTTAACCCTTCAATTAAATATGAAATATTGATCCCCAACATCGCTTTGGAGGTTTTGGTAAGGTCAATAAAGGGTTGTGAAATTTCTTCCCAAATGGTTTTCCATTTGTTTTCTTTTGAATTGGGTTGATTTTCAGACATATCTATTATTTGTTATTTAAATTACTTTAAAAATTTGCCAAATTGAAAATTTTGGAATTATTAGATTTGAATTTCGGAATTTAACGCACTTCCAGCATTAATTTTTTAACCAATGGCGAAATTACTAATAAAATAATTCCCGCCATCACTGCATAGAGTGCAAATTCTTTATATCCCTCGGTATAAGCCATCATTTTTTGAAGATTAGTCAAACCTTTGTCTGGGGAAATTTCGGAACCAAATATTCCCGCAACATATTGTCCGTAGGCAGATGCCAAAAACCACATACCCATCATAAATCCTTGTAATCTATATGGTGAGAGCCTTGTCATCAAGGACAATCCTATGGGTGAAAGAAACAATTCGGCAAATGTTACCACCAAATAACCCAATGCTAGGACGTTTAATGAACCCATTCCAGCTTCGTTGGCAGAAAACCTAACAGTATAGAACGTGTAAAATGCTAAAGCCAACAATAAGAATCCCAAACCAAATTTGATAACCGAATTGGGGTTTAAATTTTTCTTACCGAGATAGATAAAAAGAATACCTGTAATTGGCGCCAGAATAATTACAAATAACGCGTTGATAGAATTGTTGACTGCATTTGGATCTATGTTAATACCCAATAAATTATTATTCAAATTACCAGCAGCGAACAAACTCAAAGAACCTCCGGCTTGTTCGAAAATTGCCCAAAAAATGACCGAAAAAAAGATGAAAAACAAACCAGCAAAGATTTTTTTATTCTCTGCAAGGGTGTTTTTTGTCATTTCATAAATCAGATATAGTAAACTAAAAGGACCTATGAAAAACATAAAATAATCGGTATAGGTTGTGTTGGATACCATTTTTATTATCAATGGTATGGCAATTATTGTCCCCACATACACAGCAATTTGTTTGTATTTGTTTTTGGGAATTGTATTATCTATTGGCGAATCACCGATGTTGGCTAAACTTTTTTTGGTAAAGAAAAAATTGACCACACTGATCAACATCACAAAGGCAGCCAGACCAAATGCTACATTCCAACGTAAATTTTCGGGAACTATACTTGTGAGCATGGTTCCTTTCCCTATAGAAATGACAAAACCTCCTAAAAATGCACCTATATTGATCCCAGAATAAAAAAGTAAAAAACCTGCATCTGTTCTCGGGTCACCTTCTTTGTAGAGTTGGCCTACCATAGAAGAAATATTGGGTTTGAAAAAACCTGTCCCTACAATATTAAATGCAATTCCCAAAAAGAAGAAATCTTTTGGGTTGATTGCCAACAATATACTTCCAGTAATCATCAACAAACCTCCCCAAAATAAGGAACGGCGAAAACCCAAGATTTTATCAGCAAAAAGTCCACCTATAAATGTAAAAGCATACACAAATGCTTGTGTAGCGCCATACTGTAATTGGGCAGTTTTGTCGTCCATGAAAAGATGATAGACCATAAAGTAGGTAAGCATCCCACGCATGGCATAAAACGAAAATCGTTCCCACATTTCAGAGAAAAAGAGTCCCCAAATTTGTTTAGGATAGGTGCCTTTGAAATCTTGAATTTCGGATAGAGTTGAGGTTTGATTCATGGATGGTTTCTAAAATGAAAAATTCAAAAGTAAACAAATTTATTCAAAAAAAAATCCCCACAAGTTATTGTAGGGATTTCGACTTTTTTTAAGAAGCTTTTTTATTTTATACCATGCATCCAACGTGAGATAATTGGACCTAATAAAAACAATAGTGCACCACATGCTATGGCTATAAAACCTAACATGTTGAACACTTTCAATCCTTGACTCAATGAAATATTTTTTACAGCATTTATAATACTGCTATTCATTGAATTGTCAATAAGGGCTTCGTATTCTTCTACAGAATTTACCTCTTGTTTGATCGTTTTGTCTTTTTCGGTCAAAAAGTTAACCGTTGCTGCCTTAATCATTTTTTCTTTCTTAGTTCCTTTGTATTGTTCTGCTTCTTTAATGACATCTTTTACCACAACTTCCGATTTGGCATATTGTTTTTCAGGATTTATTGCATTTATCTTGTTGATAAAATCATCTGAAACCAAAACGGATTCTACAGAAACATCGCCCAATTTGTTTTTAAAATCATCCAATAAAAGGGTATTTTTAATATCTTCATCTATATCTGCATTTTTAAAAGACTCACTTTCTACAATCGTTTTTTCGTTTACTGTAGTCAATTTGGCGATATGTTTACCACCTTGATGTGCAATGGATGAGGATAAAAACCATATACCCATCATAAATGCAACCATTTGTTTAGGTGATAATTTTGTAACTAATGACAGTCCAACAGGTGACAAAGTCAATTCGCCCAACGTGTGAAGTAAATATAAAAATATCATAAAGAAAGCAGGTACCATACCCAATTTGGCGTAAGCACCACCCCAAGTTAATGCAAGAAAACCAAGTCCGAGTAATACCAAACCAACACCAAACTTATAGGGTGCTGCGGGTTCTTTGTTTAAGTTGGAAAGTTTGATCCACATCCAAGAAAATATTGGAGCAAAAACCATAATAAACAAAGGGTTGAAAGATTGGAAGAATGATGTTTTGATATTGAAACCTAAAACAGTTCTGTTTATATTTCTAGCTGTAAATAAATTTAATGCCGAACCTGCTAATTCAAAAAATGTCCAGAAAATAGTAGTAAACATCAACAACATAACAATTACCCAAATTCGTTTTTTGGCAACCACTTCCATTTTGCTTGCTTGAAATAAGAGGTAACCTATTATGCCAACAGCCAAAATAGCCAACATGATATCTACAACATTGTTGTTGATGATGAGTAACCATGCTAAGAATACTAAAACAGCAATGATACCAAAAGGTAATACAGCGTTTGGCACTCCTTTTACTAAATTGTTTTCCAGTACTTTATCGGGAGTTTTTCCAACTTCTTCATATACATTGGTTCTTTTTCCCCATTCAAAAATGAGATACCCTAAAATCATTCCAATTCCTGCAACTAAAAATCCATATTCCCATCCTTCGTTTTCGCCGATAGCACCTGCGGTCAATGGAGCTAAAAATGCTCCCATATTGATTCCCATATAAAACAAGGTAAATGCTCCGTCTCTTCTTTTATCTCCTTCTGCATAAAATCTACCGATCATACTTGAGATATTGGGTTTGAAAAATCCGTTTCCAACAACAAGTAATGCAAGACCTATAAAGAAAGTGGTTTGGTTATTCATAAACAAGGTAAACTGACCCAATGCCATAAGAATAGCACCTATACTGATGGCTTTTCTGAAACCGGTAAGTTTGTCTGCTAAATAACCTCCAATAAGTGGTGTTAGATATACCAATGCTCCAAATGCTGCATAAATGCCATATGCTTTTGCATCGTCAAACTCAAAACCTCCATCGAGCATTTTTGCGGTCATATAAAGGATGAGTAAGGCACGCATTCCATAGTAACTAAAGCGTTCCCATAATTCAACCATAAAAAGAGTAAACAATGCTTTAGGATGGATTTTTCTGTTGGTAAAAATCACAAAACCTACCCAAATGAAGACACCTAACCAGGCAAAAAGCATAATCTTGTAATCAGGATTCATAAAATAATGTTGTTTAATTAATAATTATAACTTCTTTTCAAATTCATCTCTTTATTTAATTCTACAAAAATAGTTTTTTTATATTTAATAGATGTAAGGTTTACAACATATAAATCGTTTTCCGAATTCATTCGACATTTTTAAACTATGAATTATTGAATATATATATCTACTATAACAAACTAGTATACAAGTAGGAATAATAAAAACTCATTTGTTATTAGTATTTATAACCAAATAACATTTTCTCTTTTATGATTTGAGTAACTCCTTCAGGCAACATTTGCTCCCATCCTTTTTCCCCATTTTGAATCATTTTATACACATTGCGAGTTAAAATGTCCATGATAGCGACATCGTATTGTGTAATTTCTACAAACCTACCTTGCGACTTGAAATAGTCAAATAAAAATCTATATTTTTCGGGAATATTGACATTTTGAACAGTGATAATTTCACCTGTCTCGTGATTTTTCAATGGATACAAATAAAACTTGGTGTCACGGTTCATCAATCGGCCAATGGCTTCCAAAAATCCTCCCGGAATTTCACCGTAATAATGTTCGTCAAATATCATCATTAAATTATACGTTCCCATAGCCAATCCTATCTTGGCACTGCTTTGTAAACTGATGAAATCTATCAGCTTGTAATATTCCTTGAAATCGGTAATCATTACATTGTGACCCAACGAACAAAGCAACTCTGCTCGGTTCAAAAAGTCCTGATCATCTACATCTGCATCCGATTTTTCATTGAGAGACCTTAGATTTTGCAACGTAATTTCAAAAATGACTTTGGTGTTTTCAAGTGTTACATTGGGTTCTTTGAAAAATAAATCTTTCGATTTTTCATATAAATCCAAGTTGACCTTGGTTACAGGACGAAAACTACCTCGCATCAATAAAATGTTTTTCTTAAATAACTCCTGTGCTGGCAATAAACTATTTCCATTTGGGTCAAACATGACGGCATCCGTAATACTGTATTTCAGCAAATACAAACTCATCAACCGATTGTCTATCAGACTAAATTGAGGTCCAGAGAAGTGAATCATATCAATCTCAATTTTGTCCATGTCTAAATTGTCATATAAAGACAAAATCAATTCTTTGGGATTATCAAATAAGTAATAGGCCCCATAAATGAGGTTTACACCCATCATCCCCAAAGTTTCCTGCTGCAACTTGGCCTCGTTTTGATTAAATTTGATATGAAGAACAATTTCATTGTAATCCTCTGTAGCATTGGCTTGAAACCTAACCCCAATCCAACCATGACCTTTAAATTTTTTTGAAAAATCTATGGTTGTAACAGTATTGGCATAAGAAAAAAACATACGTCGCGGTGGATCAAAACGCACCAATCGCTCTTCCAACAAATTGGTCTCATGTCTCAACATTTTTCGCAATCTCTTTTCGGTCACATAACGTCCGTCTTCTTCCACTCCATAAATCGTATCCGAAAAAATCTTGTCATAAGCACTCATAGCTTTGGCAATGGTTTTACTCGCTGCTCCGGCTTGGAAAAAGTAACGAACGGTTTCTTGTCCTGCTCCAATTTCGGAAAAAGTTCCATAAATATTTTCGTTGAGATTGATTTTCAACGCTTTTTGTTTGGTTGTGAATTTTTTATTGATTTTGCGGTCTCCTTGTTGTTTTACAGCCATTATGAAATTAGAAATTAGAAATTAGAAATTTGTAGAGTCAAGGCATGCCTTGTCTGTGTCATTACCAGAGATAAAGCTGCTTTGTTCTCGAGAAAAAGGCATGCCTTGTCTGTGTTATTACAATTATAATATAGAATTCACTAGTTCTTGTACATTTTTGGGTTGTGATTGGTGTATATAATCATTCAAATCCACTACATAATCATAGTCTTTTCCCCATGTATTGTGATTTTCGGCAACTTGTCGGATGCAGTTGCATACATAAAGTACTTGTACATCAGTCATCGTAGGATGTATAGACATTCTGACCCATCCGGGTCTAGTCAAAAATTTACCTTTTAACACATCATTTTCAATATCTTCAGAGGTTTTATTGTCAATATTGAGTAAAAAATGTCCATATGTACCTGCACAACTGCAACCTCCACGGGTTTGAATTCCAAATCGATCGTTGAGTAATTTGACGATTAAATTAAAATGTGCATCATCAATATAAAAAGAAAAAATACCCATTCGTTTTTTATGTTGAGCAGCCAGTATATGTAAATTGGGGATTTGTTCCAATTCTTTAAAAATTAACACATTCAACTCGTGTTCTCTGTCCAAAATGGCTTGAACACTCATCTCTTCTTTTAGTCGAATGGATAGAGCTGTTTTGATACTTTGTAAAAACCCTGGTGTTCCTCCATCTTCACGCGTTTCAATATCGGCTACATAATCATGTTTGCCCCAAGGATTGGTAAAGGTGACAGTACCACCTCCAGGATTGTCGGGAACCAAACTACGATACAGTTTTTTGTTGAAAATCAAAACACCTTGTGTGCCGGGTCCTCCTAAAAATTTATGCGGTGAGAAAAAGATGGCATCCAAACTCTCAGCTTCATTGGGATGCATATCAATCTGAACATAAGGCGCTGAACAGGCAAAATCTACGAAACACAAACCATTATTTTTGTGCGCAATACGAGCAATTCTGTGGTAATCATTGATGATTCCGGTCACATTGGAACAAGCTGTAATCGAGGCTATTTTCAAGCTGCGATCTTGGTATTGTTGAAATAAATTTTCTAATGCTATATAATCGACCAATCCTGTTTCATCATAAGGTATTACAACAACATCAGCAATCGTTTCCAACCAAGAAGTTTGATTAGAATGATGTTCCATATGGGTAATAAATACTACGGGTTTATTGACCATAGCATTCATATTGGATTTCAATAAATCGGGAATGCGTAAACCCAACAAACGTTGAAATTTATTGATGGCACTTGTCATTCCGGTTCCACTCAAAATCAGTACATCATCTTCATCGGCATGCACGTGTTTTTTGATGATGTCTTTGGACTTGTGATATGCATGGGTCATGACTGCTCCGGTAAATGAAGTTTCGGTATGCGTATTGGCTACATATGGACCCAATTCGTTAAATAATAGTTCTTCAATCGGTCTATACAATCGACCACTGGCAGTCCAATCTGTGTAAATGATTTCCTTTTCACCATACGGCGATTGGAATGTTTGACCATTTCCAATAATGTTCTTTCTGTATTTTTCGAAATATTGTTCTAGGTTTATCATAATGAAACTCGATTGATACGAATTTTGTTAATCTACTTTAAAAAAGAATGTACATCAATTACATCTAAAATGACTTTTCCTGAAAAAGTAGGAATTATACCTTTTTTGCCAATTCCTTGACTTCCAACATTACTTTTAAAGCCAATGCATCGGCTGCTTCTTGTGAAGTACTTTCGGTATAAATTCTAATAATGGGTTCTGTATTGGATTTGCGCAAATGTACCCATTCCGTTTCAAAATCAATTTTAACTCCATCTACTGTATTTACGGTATCATTTTGATGATGCTGAATAAATTTATCAAGCAAACCATCCACATCAAAACCATCGGTCAATTCGATTTTGTTTTTACTCATAAAATAGTCGGGATACGTTTTGCGCAATTGCAAACACGTTTTTCCTGATTTTGCCAAATGCGTCAAAAATAAAGCTATGCCTACCAATGAGTCTCTTCCATAATGTGATTCAGGATAAATGATACCACCATTGCCTTCTCCTCCAATGACTGCTTGTTGCTTTTTCATTTCGGATACGACATTGACTTCTCCTACAGCTGAAGCGGTATATTTTTGACCATATTTTTCAGTAACATCTCTCAATGCACGCGAGGATGAAAGGTTGGATACGGTATTTCCCGGAGTCTGAGATAAGATGTAATCAGCTACAGCCACCAAAGTGTATTCTTCTCCAAACATGCTTCCATCTTCATTAACCAATGCTAGTCGATCTACATCAGGATCCACAACTATACCCAAATCAGCTTTTTCAGTTACTACTAATTCTGATATATCTGTCAGATGTTCTTTCAAAGGTTCGGGATTGTGTGGAAATTCACCATTGGGTTCACAATACAATTTGACTACTTCTACGCCCATTTTTTCCAATAATTGGGGTATTACAACTCCACCGCTTGAATTAACGGCATCGACTACTACTTTGAATTTTGCATTTTTCACGGCTTCTACATCTACTAATTTCAGTTTCAAAACCAAATCGATGTGTTTTTCCATATAATCCCGCTTTTTATCATACGTTCCCAAATCGTCGATTAAGGCATATTCAAAAGCTTCATTTGCTGCAATTTCCAAAATGCGTTTCCCTTGTTCATCGTTGATAAATTCTCCTTTTTCATTGAGCAATTTCAAGGCATTCCATTGCTTCGGATTATGACTGGCTGTGATGATGATGCCACCGTCGGCTTGTTCGAGTGTAACTGCCACTTCTACTGTTGGTGTAGTAGAAAGGCTTACATTGACTACATCGATTCCCATGCCTACCAAAGTATTGAGCACCAAACTACTCACCATTTTACCCGAAATTCGGGCGTCGCGTCCTACCACAACTTTCAAACGTTTGTTGGGATGTCGTTCCTTGAGCCAAACAGCATAAGCTGTTGCAAATTTGACTGCATCAATTGGAGTGAGATTATGATTGGGATTGCCTCCAATGGTACCGCGAATACCGGAAATGGATTTGATTAAAGTCATGTGATGTTTTAAGGTTAAGTTTTAAGGTTTTAAAATTTGGTTTGATACAATAAATTAAATTTTTGATAAACTGGTACTCATTTGGCATTTATTTCCTATAACTTATAGAGATAACTTTTGGAAATTGGAATTTGGAATTTAACAATTACGTTTATTTATCACCTTTTTCTCCTACAAAATAATCGTCCTGTAATTTAAACAAGACATTAAAAGTTGTCAAACTTCCATAAATACGGGTGATGTATTGTTGCAATTCTACTTTATCTACATCGTCTAGTTTACTGGCATTTATTTTTTGTTCCATTACGCGTAAGCGATCACGAACCATGATGATCTTATGAAAAAATGTATCAATGGGAATTTCTTTGTTTTGGGTAGCCGTTCCGGGTTCCATGATGAGTTTCCCGCCTTTCCATTTATCGGCAATGGGTACAATTTGAGATACGTCACTGTAACGTTGTAAAATTTGACGCAAAGTCTTTTCTACTTCAAAAAAACTAATCGTATCGACTTCATCTTCAACAGCCTCAATGATTTGTATTTGATCATCATCCAATTCCAAAGTTTCCAAACCTTTTTCTATAAAGGTGACCCAATAATGTTGGGAAGTGACATTGGTTACGACTCCTTTTCCATATTCCGGATGTTCAATACGAGATCCTATTCCTAGTAGATTCATTTGAAATTGCTATTAAATATTTACTAATTTAGTTCAAATTTCAAAAATACAAAAAATGTTTGACGACCAAGACGAAGAAAGAAAATCATTTGAAGACATTCAATAGATACCCATTTTTATAAAGGCTATTTAACTTTTGGATTTGGTAACCTAAATTGTAAAAGTAGTAGAAACCGAAATATTCTACTTTTAAGAAATGCCGTAAAAGAATTTAGAGTGTTTTTTGCAGCATGGGTCAAAACTTTTGACTCTTGGAATTACATCATCGATAGATAGGGATTGTTTAACCCTCTAGGGGTTCAATACGATGATCCTGATATTGAAATTGAATAAATCAATCCCAAATGCTGATTTCAAATGGAGTCAACATGGTTTCCAATGTCCTCAAAGGAGCTGCTTTAAGTTTTACAACTTCGGAAGTAGGCTTTTTATCCTGTAAAAAATTATAGCTGTCCACACTCATTTTTCTGGATAAAAAATTTAAATTGTAATCTGTTGAATCACCACTGTCTCTATTACTTTCATTCAAACTGTACATGACGAGTCCAAATTTATTGTTTTGTAATTGAAACCGGAATGAATGGGTTGTAATAAACCACAATTTTTCTTTGGTCCAAATCTGAAAATTCAAATCGAGATAGCCTTCACCTGTAATAAATAATCCTTGAAAAGGTTCACCCATTTCAAAATTATCTCTACTGATGATAAAGGTATTGGATTGTGTATGTTTGATATAGCCACCTTCTTTTTGTTTCAAGAACACACCTAAGATTCTGAGGACATTTGTTCCGGCTATACTATCAATTCCCACAGGGTCATTCAACTTCTTTTCTATTACAAATGCAAAATCCAATAATTGATCATCGTTTAAATCCCCATCTGCAAAGGCAATCATTTTCCAATCAAGTGGTACGAAAGATTCCTTAGTCATGCCGGAAACGTTCAGCTTAGGATACTCATTCTGGGATTGAACAAGAATCGAGAAAAACAATAAGGAGAACACTAATCTTCTCATAAATTTAGGGAATATATTAAGTCGTAGTAAAATCGATTTAAATCATTCAATAAGGGACAATAAAAATACAAAAAAATAAATACGATGAACAAATGTTGAAATATAATTTTTTCAAATGTTCAATTCCCCTCCAATTGGTAATAAAAACAACTTTTTATGTGATTTTTTAAACAACCTAATTGCTTGATCATGATTTAGTTTGATCAAGTTAAAGGTGTCATAGTGATAGCCCAATATATTTTTACATTTTAAAAAATCGGATGCTTTAATAGCACTTTTGATTCCCATGGTAAAAACATCACCAATTGGCAAAACTACCAAATCTAGTTTGCCAATAACTTTAGGAATTAATTTCATATCATAAGTCAAAGCAGTATCTCCCGCAATATAAATGGTATGCTTTTCGGTTTCCAAAACAAATCCCATGGGATTGCCTCCATAAGTCCCATCGGGAAAACTACTGGAATGTTCAGCTTTGACAGCATGCACAACCCCAAAATCAAAAGTTAGGCTTCCACCTGTATTCATAGCATGACCTATCAACCCTTTCTCTTCAAAATAGTTCACAATTTCATAATTGGAAATCAACTTGGCGCCTGTTCTTTTGGATATGGCTTCTACATCCAAAATATGATCTCCATGTGCATGGGTAATCAATATATAATCAGCCTCCAAACTTTCCCATGGAATCAATCGAGCTAGTTCGTTGCCACTGATAAAAGGATCGACAATGATGCGTTTTTCATGCGTTTCAATGAGAAGTGACGCATGACCAAGATAGGTTATTTTCATTTAGTAAGGATTTTAGTTATACATAATACAGCTAATACTTTAATGCAGCTTAACCCATTATTTCATTTCCAAATTCCCGGATATACCCATTATTTTATCATTCTCAAATTGATCACTTCTTGTTCGGATAAATGTCTCCAACGTCCTTTGGGTAGATCTTTTTTAGTCAAACCTGCAAAAATTACTCGATCCAATTTGGATACAGAATAACCCAAACTTTCGAAGACTTTTCTCACAATTCTATTGCGCCCTGAGTGGATTTCTACGCCAACTTCGGTTTTGGGACTTCCATCTACATAAGAAATATGATCAACAAACACCGGAATATCTTCTATCAAAAAGCTTGGATCGGCAATCTTATTCATATCTGCGGCAGTCAAGTTTTTATCAAGCGTCACATGATATAATTTGTGAATATTGTGTTTGGGATGTGTGAGTTTTTTGGCTAAATCACCATCATTGGTAAACAATAGTAATCCGGTCGTATTGCGGTCCAATCTGCCTACCGGATAAATGCGCTCTTTACAAGCATTGGAAACCAATTCCATAACTGTTTTTCTTCCTTTTTCATCATCCAAAGTCGTAATGTAATCTTTGGGTTTGTTGAGCAATACATAACGTTTGGCTTCCGGATTGATGGCGGTATCGTCAAATCTCACTTCGTCATGAGGTTTTACTTGATAACCCATCTCGGTTACAATTTTACCATTGACCGTCACATTTCCGGCTTTGATATACATATCGGCTTCTCTGCGCGAACAAACGCCGGCATTGGAAATGTATTTATTGAGTCGGATGGTATCAGATACCGGAGCCGTTTTCTTAGGCATTCTTGGGCGTTGTGGTTTGGTGTTTTCACGCGCTTCACTCGAATCTGAAATACGTCTTTTAGAAACCACTTTCTTTTCAGTATCTTCGCCTTTGCGAATGACTTTCTTTACGGTTCTAGGTCCTGAATTATCATCTCTAAAGTTTCTTTTGGGAGCTGAATTGTCATCTCTAAAGTTTCTTTTGGGAGCCGAATTGTCATCTCTAAAAGTTCTTCTGGGAGCTGAATTGTCGTCTCTAAAAGTCCTTTTGGGAGCTGAATTGTCATCTCTAAAAGTTCTTTTAGGTCTGTCGGATTGATCGCTACTGCTTCTTCGATCTCTAGA
>JAABRF010000028.1 GCA_011391075.1 Flavobacteriia bacterium
CAATTTGTGTTTGAAATCGGCAACATCTCTTAAATGCGGTTGCAAATTGCCCATCACATCTATAATGGCTCTTGCCATTCGGTTACGCTCTTCTCGGTCTTCCAATGTTTTACAATGGTCTATCAACTTATGAACATGCCTCCCATATTCGGGGATAGCCATGATATTGCGTTCGGTATTATATTCCATTTTAAGCGGCATTTCTAACATAATTTTGATTTAACCCGCAAATTACATCATTTTTTTGATAGTACCGAAATATTTGTTTCAATTTTTAAAATAGATTTTACGAGTAGCTTTGATGTCAAATTGCTAGTAAATCTCTCTTTTTGAATGAAATAAAGTCAGTATATAACTATTTTTCAAGACAAATTGTCTCAAATTTCACACTTTTATCCTTTGGAATAATGATTGCCGATTCGGTAGTCGTAGTTGGTTTGCAAAGTCCCTATGGCCTATCGGAACTAAAATCTAAAATCGCCAATCTAAAATCTAAAATCTAAAACCCAAAACCCATGAACCTAAACAATTTCACCATAAAATCCCAAGAAATAGTTCAACAAGCCCAAATCATCGCACAAGAACTAGGTCATCAACAAATTGAAAATGCACATTTACTCAAAGGAATTTTTGACATTGACGAAAATGTAGTACCTTTTATTTTGAGTAAATCAGGGGCAATTTTACCTGTAATCAAACAAAATTTGGATGCCATTCTCTCCGGTTTCCCCAAAGTGAGCGGTGGTGAACTCATGCTTTCCAGAGAAGCCAATCAGACGCTTTTAGATGCGGTTCATTTGGCTAAAAAAATGAAAGATGAATACGTGGCTATCGAACATTTATTCCTCTCCATATTCAATTCGGGTGGCAAAACTTCTCAAATGCTCAAAGATGCCGGACTGACTGAAAACAGCATCCAATCAGCTATTGCCGAAATGAGAAAAGGCAGCAAAGTGCAGTCTGCCAGTGCCGAAGAATCCTATAATTCTTTAAACAAATACGCCAAAAATCTCAATGAAATGGCTCGTACCGGCAAACTGGATCCTGTCATCGGAAGAGATGAAGAAATCAGAAGGGTTTTGCAAATCCTAGCCCGTCGTACCAAAAACAATCCGCTGCTCATAGGTGATCCGGGTGTAGGTAAAACCGCTATTGCCGAAGGTTTGGCTCATAGAATCATCAGAGGTGACGTGCCGGAAAATTTGAAAAATATTCAATTGTATTCTTTAGATATCAGCGCTTTGATTGCCGGAGCCAAATACAAAGGCGAATTTGAAGAACGTTTGAAATCAGTTGTCAAAGAAGTAACAGCCAGCGAAGGCGAAATCGTTTTGTTTATCGATGAAATCCACACCTTAGTTGGTGCCGGCGGCGGTGAAGGCGCAATGGATGCTGCCAATATTCTCAAACCGGCTTTGGCTCGTGGCGAATTACGCTCTATAGGTGCAACCACTTTGGATGAATACCAAAAACACTTTGAAAAAGACAAAGCCCTCGAACGCCGTTTTCAAAAAGTAATGATTGATGAACCCGATATGGAAAGTGCCATTTCCATCCTTCGAGGAATCAAAGATAAATACGAAGCCCACCACAAAGTCTTGATTCAAGACAATGCCATCATTGCGGCTGTCGAACTCTCACAACGCTACATCACTTCCCGTTTCTTACCCGACAAAGCCATCGACTTGATGGACGAAGCGGCTGCTAAAATTCGTATGGAAATCAATTCCAAACCCGAAGAATTGGACGTTTTGGATCGCAAAGTCATGCAATTGGAAATCGAAATCGAAGCCATCAAAAGAGAGAAAGACCAAAAAAAAGTCGAAAACCTCCAAAGAGAATTGGCCGACCTCAAAGCCGAACGCAACATCATGCACAACCGCTGGATCAGTGAAAAAGAAGTGGTGGAAAATATGCAAAATCTCAAAAATGAGATTGAAAACTATAAAATGCAAGCCGATCAAGCTGAACGCGACGGCAATTACGAAAAAGTAGCCGAATTGAGATACGGCAAAATCAAGGATGCCGAAAATAAATTGGCTGAAGTTCAGGTAAAAATGTCTCAAAACCAACAACATTCCTTGATCAAAGAAGAAGTAACCAGCGAAGATATTGCCGAAGTGGTCGCCAAATGGACAGGTATCCCCGTGCAAAAAATGTTGCAAAGTGAAAGGGAAAAACTCCTGCATCTGGAAGCCGAATTACACAAACGGGTCGTAGGTCAAGAAGAAGGTATTCAAGCACTGGCCGATGCCGTACGTCGCAGCCGGGCTGGTTTGCAAGATCAAAAAAGACCCGTGGGAACATTCCTCTTCCTAGGTACTACCGGCGTGGGCAAAACCGAATTGGCCAAAGCTTTAGCCGAATATCTTTTTGACGATGAAAATGCCCTCACCCGCATCGACATGAGCGAATACCAAGAACGCCACGCCGTCAGCCGTTTGATAGGCGCGCCTCCGGGATACGTAGGCTATGATGAAGGAGGCCAATTGACCGAAGCCGTTCGTCGCAAACCTTATTCGGTTGTGCTACTGGACGAAATCGAAAAAGCACACCCCGATACATTCAATATTTTATTGCAAGTCCTAGATGAAGGTCGTTTGACGGATAATAAAGGCCGCACCGCCGACTTTAGAAATACCATCATCATCATGACTTCCAATATGGGCTCTCATTTGATCCAAGACCGATTTGAAAATCTGAAAATGGAAAACCGAGACGAGGTTACAGAATTAGCCAAAGAAGAAGTTCTCGAATTACTTCAAAAAACCATCCGCCCCGAATTCTTGAACCGAATCGACGAAGTCATCATGTTTACTCCGCTTAATCAGGTTGAAGTGATGCAAATCGTCAAACTACAATTGGATAAATTGACCCAAATGTTGAAAACCCAAGGCATCACTTTCGAATTTACATCCGATGCCGCTGAGAGTTTGTCGCGCAAAGGTTTCAATCCGCAATACGGCGCAAGACCTATCAAACGGGTAATTCAAAAAGAAGTACTCAACGCCTTGTCCAAAGAAATTCTAGCTGGCACCGTACACGCCAATTCTTCGATACTTTTAGATGCCTTTGACGATCAATTGGTTTTTAGAAATAAGTAGTCCCATTAAATTGGGGTAGATTTGCCCCGATAGCTATCGGGGTGAGCTTTAAGATTCGAGATTTGTTACGATAATTTTAGGGATAAGATTTGATACATGAGTCGAAGTTTAGATTTTGGTATTGGGAAGAAAAGTCAATTTTTAGTATTGTGATTAAAAAAATAAATTTATAAATAGTAGACATATAACTGTTTTTCATATCATTAAATTATTTTAAAAGACCCTAAATCTATTTAATTTTAAATTATTTAGAGATTTTTTCAATAAAAAGGTTGGAAAATGAAATACGTTTCTATATTTGCACAGAATTTATATACAAAATGAACCAATTCAATTTACATCATCATCATCATTCTTGTTGTCAAACGAGTTGATATAGGTATGATTTAAATTATATAATATTTTATAAACCCGTTTGAGTAATTCAGACGGGTTTTTTATTTTATAACTCAGAATTTACTCAAACATTAAACTTTAAAAATGAGTAATCTGAAAATTTCAATTCAAAAAAGTGGTCGATTAAGTGAGAAATCCATTCAATTATTAAATGAATGCGGTATTAAAATTTCCAACGGTGACAGAAAACTAAAAGCTTCAGCAAAAAATTTCCCTATCGAAATCCTTTTTCTTAGAGATGATGACATTCCTCAGTATGTAGAACAAGGAGTGGCAGATATTGGTATTATAGGTGAAAATGAAGTTTGGGAAAAAGACAAAAACGTTTCGGTTATTGAAAAATTAGGATTTGCCTCTTGCAAACTTTCTTTGGCTATTCCTAGAGATGAATCTTATAACGGTATTACCTATTTTGAAGGGAAAAAAATTGCAACCAGTTATCCAAAAATATTAAAAAAATACTTCGACAAAAAAAACATCAATATTGAAATTGAAGAAATAAGCGGAAGTGTAGAAATTGCTACAGGAATAGGTCTAGCCGATGCTATTTTTGATATTGTAAGCACTGGCAGTACATTGGTTATGAATGGATTGAAAGAAGTAGAAGTCGTGGAACAAAGTGAGGCTGTATTGATAGCTAACAAATCACTTTCTAAAGAAAAACAAGAAATTTTAGAAAAATTATTATTCAGAATACAAGCTGTAAGAATGTCCCTGGAATATAAATACATCTTATTAAATGTTCCAAATTCTTCTCTTGAAAAAGTAACTTCGATTCTACCAGGAATGAAATCTCCTACCATTTTACCTCTTGGAATTGAAGGTTGGAGCAGTATTCACTCTGTCATAAAAGAAGATGACTTTTGGAATGTCATAGAACAATTGAAAAACAACAATGCCGAAGGAATTTTAGTTTTACCAATAGAAAAAATGATTTTTTAAAACACCTCATTATGAACCTATTTGAATTTCCTACTTATAATCAATGGAGTAAATTATTGACAAGACCCATTTTAGAAAAATTAAATCTCAATGATTTAGTTGATAAAGTGTTTAATGATGTCAAAGAAAAAGGTGATAAGGCTATTACCCAATATACTTATTTATATGACAAAGTACTTATTGAAAATTTTAAAGTATCTGATGAAGAAATACTTTTAGCCAATGTAGAAGTTTCCAACGAAATTAAAGAAGCTGTAAATGTAGCAAAAGCCAATATTGAAAATTTTCACATTTCCCAAATAGTAAATTTTCCTAAAATTGAAACTACAAAAGGCGTCAATTGTTGGACAGAAACCCGTGCAATAGAAAAAGTAGGAATTTATATTCCCGGTGGATCAGCACCTTTGTTTTCAACAGTATTAATGTTGGGTATTCCGGCGAAAATAGCCGGATGCAAAGAAATCGTACTTTGTACACCACCCGATTCTGAAGGGAAAATCAACCCCATCATCATCTATGTTGCCCAATTGATTGGGATAAATAACATCCTTAAAATTGGTGGAATTCAAGCCATTGCGGCCATGACCTTTGGGACCCAAAGTGTGCCGAAAGTAGATAAAATATTTGGCCCAGGAAATCAATACGTCACACAAGCCAAGGTACAGGCACAAAATTTTGGAGTTGCCATAGATATGCCGGCCGGTCCCAGTGAACTTCTTATCATTGCCGATACCTCGAGCATTCCTGAATTTGTTGCTTCAGATTTATTGTCTCAAGCTGAACATGGTATAGACAGCCAAGTCATTTTATTATCAGATAACAAAATGATTATTGAAAAAACACTTGAGCAATTGAAAATCCAATTATCAACTCTTCCTAGAAAAGACATTGCTGAGGTTGCCTTTAAAACTAGTAACGTTATTCTATTAAATAACCTAGACGAATGTATCGAATTTAGCAACCTCTATGCACCCGAACATTTGATTCTAGCCATAAAAAATGCACCTGACTTTGTTTCGAAAATAAACAATGCAGGTTCAGTATTTATAGGAAATTACAGTTGTGAAAGCGCAGGAGATTACGCCAGTGGTACTAACCACACCTTACCAACCAATGGTTTTGCGCGAAATTACAGTGGTGTGAGTGTTGATAGTTATTTGAAAAAAATATTTTTTCAAGAATTGAGCGCTCAAGGCATTCAAAATTTGGGAAAAACCATAGAGATAATGGCTCAAGCAGAGCAATTAATGGCTCATAAAAGGGCTGTGAGTATTCGGTTGGATTACCTTAAAAAAGAGGAATAAAAATATAATTATTATAAACTTCTAGAAAAAAATGTTCGAATTAAACAGTTTAGTGAGAAATAACATTCTCAATTTAGATCCATACAGTAGTGCCCGTTTTGAATTCTCTGAAAAGGAAGGCGTTTTTTTAAATGCCAACGAAAATCCATTTGGAAAATTGAATCGTTATCCTGATCCATTACAAAGCAAGTTGAAAAATAAGGTGTCAAAAATCAAAAATATTCCTGCGGAGCAAATTTTTATAGGAAATGGAAGTGATGAAATTATTGATTTAACAATCAGAACCTTTTGTAATCCTCAGAAAGACAAGGTCATTATCTGTCCCCCAACTTATGGAATGTACGAAGTTTCTTCACAAATAAATGAAGTGGAAATCATTTCAATTAATCTGACTAAGGATTTCAAATTGGATGTAGATAAGATTTTGAATAACAAAGAAAATACTAAAATTTTATTCATTTGCTCTCCAAATAATCCTACCGGAAATAGTTTTGATACTATAGAAAAAATACTTCAAAACTATCCTGGAATCGTATTTTTGGATGAAGCGTATATTGATTTCAGCTCAAAAAAATCCTTCCTTTCAGAATTACAAAATTATCCCAATCTCATCATTTCGCAAACTCTGAGTAAAGCTTATGGATTAGCAGCTGCCCGTATTGGAATGGCATTTGCCCATGAAAATATCATCAAAATATTTAATAAGATAAAACCTCCTTACAATGTCAGTATGATTAATCAAAAAGCAGCTATTAAAATGCTTAAAAAACAAAAAATATTTTTAAAAAATTTGGAGACTATTCTTCAACAAAAAACTTTTTTGGAAGATGCCTTAACCCAAATTCCAATTGTAAAAAAAATATATCCATCAGACAGCAATTTTCTTTTAATTGAAGTAGAAAATGCCGACAATGTTTATAGTAAACTCGTTGAGAAAAAAATAATTGTCAGAAATCGAACCGACATGATCAAAAACTGCTTGAGAATAACTATTGGAACTCCGGTAGAAAATTCAAAACTTATAAATATCCTACAAACACTTGATAACGATTCCTTAGAAAAATAACATTACACATGAAAAAAGTATTATTTATTGACAGAGATGGCACATTGGTTAAAGAACCCTACGATGAACAATTGGATAGTTTAGAAAAATTAGAATTCTATCCATTTGTATTTCAATCACTTGCAAATATCTGCAATGAATTGGATTACGAATTGGTAATGGTTACCAATCAAGATGGATTGGGAACTAATTCTTTTCCCGAAGAAGATTTTTGGCCTGCCCAAAACAAGATTATCGAAGCCTTTTCCAATGAAGGAATAAGGTTCTCTGAAATTCTTATCGATAAAACTTTTCCGCATGAAAATGCACCCACTAGAAAACCCGGAATAGGCATGTTGTCAAAATACATTTATGGTAATTATGACCTAGAAAACTCATACGTTATTGGAGATAGATTAACTGATGTGCAATTAGCCAAAAACCTGAATTGCAAATCAATTTACATCCATTCAAAACCTTCCTCAAATGCATATTTTAACACAACATCCTGGAAGGAAATATACAAATATTTGGCTATGAAACCCAGGTGCGCTTCCATTGTGAGAAAAACTTCTGAAACTTCTATCGAAATAGAATTGTGCCTTGATGGTAATGGAAAAACAGTCATTGAAACCGGTTTAGGTTTTTTTGACCATATGTTGGAGCAAATAGGGAAACACGGAATTTTTGACCTAAATATCAAAGTATTAGGTGATTTAAATGTGGATGAACATCACACTATAGAAGACGTAGGAATTGCGCTAGGCGAAGCTTTTTACAAAGCATTGGGAAACAAAAAAGGGATAGAACGATATGGATTTTTATTGCCAATGGACGATTCTTTAGCACAAATAGCATTAGATTTTGGTGGTCGATCTCATTTGGTTTGGAATGCAGAATTCAACAGGGAAAAAATTGGAGAAATGCCTACAGAAATGTTCAAACATTTTTTCAAATCGTTTTCAGATTCGGCTAAATGTAATATCAATATTACGGCAGTTGGTGAAAATGAACACCACAAAATTGAAGGAATTTTTAAAGCTTTTGCCAAAACCTTAAAAATGTCTGTTTCAAAAAATAATACAAACACCATCCCAAGTACCAAAGGAATTTTATGATAGCCATTTTAAAATACAACGCTGGAAACATCACATCCGTTCAAAATGCCATTGAAAGATTGGGTTTTGATTGCGTGATAACTGATGACAAAGATGAACTCATAAGTGCTGATAAAGTAATCTTTCCCGGTGTAGGCGAAGCCAGCTCAGCCATGAAATATCTAAAGGAAAGAAAACTTGATTTGCTGATAAAAAATTTGAAGCAACCCGTTTTGGGAATTTGCTTAGGATTACAATTGATGTGTGAATTTTCAGAAGAAGGAGATACCGATGGAATGAGAATATTCAACACCAAAGTCAAAAAATATCCTGCATTTGATATTGTACCACACATGGGATGGAATAATTTATCAAACATTAAAAGCAATTTATTGAACGGAATTCAACCGCTGGATGATGTGTATTTTGTTCACAGTTATTACGCAGAAATTTGTGAAAATACTACTTCGGTTTGTCATTACATCTTGCCATTTAGCGCTTCTATGCAAAAAGATAATTTTTATGCCACTCAATTTCACCCTGAAAAATCAGCCGACGTAGGAGAACAAATATTACTGAATTTCCTGAATTTGTAACTAAAATCTAAACTTCAAAATAAAAAATACAATCATGAGAATAATACCTGCCATAGACTTGATAGACGGAAAAATAGTTCGCTTGACTAATGGTGATTATGAAACAAAAAAAATCTACTATCACAATCCGCTGGATTATGCTAAAGAAATTGAAGGAAATGGCTTTACTTACTTGCATTTAGTAGATTTGGATGGAGCAAAACAATCCAAGGTTATCCATTATAAAATTCTATACGAAATAGCCAATAAAACAAATCTAATAATCGATTTTGGAGGAGGCATCAATTCTTTAGAAAATCTCAAATTAGCATTTGAAAATGGAGCCAATCAAGTAACGATAGGCAGCATAGCATTGCATCAACCCCATCTATTTTTGGAATGGCTTAATCTATTTGGAACCGATAAATTTATTTTGGGTGCCGATGTTTTGAATAGAAAAATCAGAACTAATGCTTGGAAAAACGGTTCTGAAATCGATGTCATAGATTTTATCAACTTTTATAAATCCAATGGTGTCAAAAACGTTTTGTGTACCGATATTTCAAAAGATGGCATGCTCATCGGAACTTCCAATGAATTGTACCGTGAGATAATTGAAACTACCCAAATCAATTTGATAGCCAGTGGCGGTGTTTCAAATTTATCAGATATTTTGACTTTAAAATCAATTGGTTGTGAAGCTGTTGTAGTTGGAAAAGCTTTATTGGAAAAAAAATTCACACTTAAAGAACTCTTTCAATTATGTTAAAAAAAAGAATAATTCCTTGTTTGGATATAAAAAATGGAAGAACGGTAAAAGGAGTCAATTTTGTGGAGTTACAAGATGCCGGTGATCCTATAGAATTAGCTAAAAGATACGTTTTAGAAGGAGCCGATGAATTGGTATTATTGGATATTACTGCTTCCATTGAGAAAAGAAAAAACTTGGTATCCTTGGTGTGTAAAGTAGCCAAAGAAATTAGCATTCCTTTTACAGTAGGTGGTGGAATAAATTCTCTGGAAGAGGCAAAAGAAGTAATAAAAGCCGGAGCCGATAAGGTAAGCATCAACTCCGCTGCCGTTAAAAATCCTGTGTTGATAAAAGAAATAGCCGATGAATTTGGTAGTCAATGTGTGGTCGTTGCTATTGATTCAAAATGGGTTGACGGAGATTGGTACGTATTTGTCAATGGTGGAAGAATTCAAACGCAATTAAAAACACTCGAATGGGTTAAACAAGTCGAAGTTTTGGGTGCTGGAGAAATCTTACTCACCTCAATGGATCACGATGGCACAAAAAATGGGTTTGCTTTAGAACTCACTGACCTAGTTTGTAAAAAGGTAAAAATTCCTGTAATAGCTTCAGGTGGTGCAGGAAATGAAAACCATTTTTATGAATTATTCCATACAACTCATGCCAGTGCAGGATTGGCAGCTAGTATTTTTCACTACAAAGAAATGACAATACCTCATTTAAAAGAAATTTTAAAATCCTTAAATATACCAATAAGATGCAAGTAGATTTCAACAAAAACAATGGTTTAGTACCGGTTATTATTCAGAATGTTAATACTTTACAAGTTTTGATGCTAGGATATATGAACAAAGAAGCTTTTGAAAAAACGAAAAAAGAAAAAATTGTAACCTTTTTCAGCCGAAGCAAAAATGCTCTGTGGACTAAAGGCAAAACTTCAGGAAATTTCTTGTATGTTAATGATATTCAAATAGATTGCGATAGCGATACCATTTTGATTAAAGCTTTACCAAAAGGACCTACTTGTCACACCGGTTCTACCTCTTGTTTTCAAGACAATACGACTAAGGGATTTTTATATGAACTAGAACATATCATCCACCAACGTATTGAGAAAGATGATGCAACATCTTATACCAATAAATTATTCAAAAAAGGAATTAATAAAATTGCCCAAAAAGTAGGTGAAGAAGCTGTAGAATTGGTCATTGAATCAAAAGATGACAACTTGGATTTGTTTAAAAATGAAGCGGCAGATTTACTCTATCATTTTCTTATTCTATTGAAATCCAAACAAGTCCAATTACAAGATATTGAAGAGGTCTTGAAGGGAAGAAATAAATAGTTATTTTTGCCTAATAATTCGTTTTTTATAATTAATTCAAGTTTCGCAAGTAATTTAAAACCTTGAATTATTGTTTATTATGATAAAGCTAAAAAATATATGTATTGATTTTCAATTACATAAACTTCTTGAATCTTTTAAAGTATTTTTGTGGCTTCTTTGAGTAGCTTTGTGCAACAGGTTTTTTTTTACTATTACAAAAAAAACAAAAAAAACAAAAACAAAAAATACATAAAGAAATAAATTAATATATTGTATATTAGATGTTTATGACAAATAATTTTAACTTACGAAACTTGAATAATTAAGATATGAATTAAGCTTAAAACTTTTCCATGACTTTACAGACTAAAATAAACACGTTTGCTAAACTCGGTAATTTTTTAAATCTTTTTTCCTCAGAAAACATAGATTTAGAAAGTTTAACACCTTGTGAACGAACTTACTATGATAAATTTATAACTCAAATCAACCAATCCGTTCATCACAATGGTTGGTTTACGAGAGAAAATGTACTTTTCTCCATCCAATCTTGGGCAAATGCCTTGACTGAAGAAAATCTGATCCAATGGACTGCAGCCTATGATTTCACTAGTGTTTCAAAAAAAACCGTAGGCATCGTGACCGCCGGAAATATTCCTTTGGTCGGCATGCACGATTTTATTTCGGTTTTGATTTCAGGCCATCAATTGGTTATCAAACAATCCTCAAGCGATCAAAAATTACTACCCATCATCGCGCAATTGTTGATTTGTTTCGAACCGCGTTTTAAATCGCATATCACCTTTACAGATCAAAAACTCGAACATTACGATGCCGTCATCGCTACAGGAAGCAACAATTCGGCTCGATATTTTGAATACTATTTTGGCAAAGTGCCACACATCATTCGTAAAAATAGAAACGCTGTAGCCGTTTTGACCGGCCAGGAAAGTGAAACCCAAATGGAAGCTTTGGGAACCGATATCTTCCAATACTTCGGATTGGGTTGCAGAAGTGTTTCCAAACTCTTTGTTCCTAAAAATTACGATTTCGACCAACTCTTCAAAGCGGTTTTCAAACACCAAATCATTTTAGATCATAACAAGTACAAAAACAATTACGATTACAACAAAACCGTCTATCTGATGAGCCAAATTCAACTACTAGAAAATGGCTTTTTGGTCCTAAAAGAAGATACCGGTTACGCCTCTCCTATATCCGTTTTGTTTTATGAATATTACGATTCATTGGCTTTGCTGAAACTTAAATTAAATTCCGACCGAGATTTGATCCAATGCCTGGTAAGCGATTCCCTCACACCCGAAAGTGTCACATTCGGTCAAACCCAACATCCTCAACTCTGGGATTACGCCGATGGTGTAGATACCCTTGACTTTCTCATCCGATTGTAGATTCAAAACAATTTTCAATTCCCACTGAATAGATTCAGTTCTGATTCAATTTGCTCCATCTTATAGTTAGTTCAACTAATGTATAGCTCGCCCCTTTTATCCCGATAAATTCTTGAATACTCGGCATGAATTTGCCATACTTGGGTAGCTATCTTTAATATAAATTACTACAAAAGACAGTTTGAAAAAGGTAAAATATAAAAACGAACTTGAATCAAATCTTGTTTGAAAATGCAAACAAATATGTAGAATCGTCCCAATATAACTACCTATTACATTTAATTAACTACATCTGTATTCTAAGAAAATAGATGTTTATTTCTTGGAACTACTAATGTGTTTTTAGTTATTACCGATATGTTTTTACTTTTTTTAAGCATGTTTTGTATATCCTTTATAATATTTTTAGTTTTTACCATCATATTTTTGGAATATAACACCGTATTTTTAGAATATAACAACTTATTTGTAATTTTATAAATATTATTTTGTTATATTTCTTATATATTTTTATGTATATCAAATCTATTTTGATATATCAATATATATATTTTAAATATAGATGATATATTTTTTAATAGGTATAATATATTTTATAATAATAGAATAATACTTTTTCATATAAATATAGTATTTTTATATATTTCATATTTATTTTCATTTTCTGCATATTTATTTAATATTTATAAATATTTTTATTGTATTTTTGTTGCTGTCTAATTTTATAATACCTTCAACAATATGCTATATTTCAACATCAAACCTATTATCAAAGCCCGTGGCATTGAAAGACCCTTCTCTTATCTTGTGAAATCGGGTTTCCCCAATCATACCGCTCACAATATTCTCAATAATAAAAACCGTGTGTTGAGATTGGATCATATCGAACGGCTATGTGACATCCTCAATTGTGAACCAAACGATCTGATGGTTTGGACACCCGATTCAGGCAAAGTCTATCCGGAAAACTTTGCCCTTAAAGCTTTGAAAAATAACACCCCAACTGAGTTTTGGAAAGAAAAAATTGTCAATTTAACCTATAAAGAACTCAAAGAATCAACAAAATACTTCAGCCAAAAAGACAATCAAAATCCAAAAGATTAACCCTTAGGTGTTCATGTATATATTTTAGAGTCCGTGATAGTTAGAACTAAATTCTCAGAATAATCATTACATTTGCCGACTGAAATTTGAATTCAATCGGAATTCATCAATATTGACGTTATTGCTACATAATTCTAGCGATGAATCGCAAATCTAATTTCTTATCACCCTGAGCGCAGTCGAAGGGCTAATTTCTAATTTCTAATTTCAAAATATGAAAGCCGGTATAGTAGGTCTCCCAAACGTAGGTAAATCAACCTTATTCAATTGTTTATCCAATGCCAAAGCACAATCGGCTAATTATCCGTTTTGCACCATCGAACCCAATATCGGGGTCATCAATGTTCCCGATGAAAGGTTGAACAAACTAGAAGAAATTGTCAAACCACAACGCGTACAACCTGCCACAGTGGAAATTGTGGATATAGCAGGATTGGTAAAAGGGGCAAGTAAAGGAGAAGGATTGGGAAATAAATTTCTTGGAAATATACGTGAGACTGATGCTATTATCCATGTTTTACGATGTTTTGACAATGACAATATTACACATGTAGAAACCTCAATAAATCCTGTAAGAGACAAGGAAATTATCGATATTGAATTACAAATCAAGGATTTGGAAACAGTAGATAAAAAATTGGAAAAAGTTCGCCGGGCTGCCAAAACAGGAGACAAAGCTGCTCAAAAAGAACAAATTACACTCGAAAAAATTAAAACCGGATTAGAACAAGCTAAATCGGTAAGGCAATTGGATTTTCATCTAGAAGAAAAAGAAGAATTTGTAAAACCATTACAATTATTAACCGACAAACCCATACTTTATGTTTGTAATGTAGATGAAGGTTCTGCTATTAATGGAAACAAATACGTGGATGCTGTGAAAGAAGCCATTAAAGATGAACAAGCTGATTTACTAGTTTTGGCAGTTGCCACTGAAGCCGATATTGCAGAATTGGAAACTTATGAAGAACGTCAATTGTTCTTAGACGAATTGGGGCTTGAAGAACCTGGCGCCAATAGACTGATCAAAACTGCCTATCATTTATTGAACCTACAAACTTATTTTACTGCAGGAGAAAAAGAAGTTCGCGCTTGGACTATCCACAAAGGAGACAAAGCACCTCAAGCTGCTGCTGTGATTCATACCGATTTTGAAAAAGGATTTATCCGTGCAGAAGTCATCAAATATGAAGATTATGTTCATTATGGTAGTGAAGTCAAAGTAAAAGAAGCTGGAAAATTTGGTGTTGAAGGAAAAGAATACGTCGTACAAGATGGTGATATCATGCACTTTAGATTCAATGTGTAAAACTATGATCACGCAACAAGAGGTAATAGAAGCTCAAAAAGAATGGGCAGATGCTATTGTAAACGTTGGGAAAACCTTTGTTGAAGGTGGTGATTACGTGACCGTTGCGCATGATCTAATCGACCATTTATATGCCTATGATGAGGGAACGGTTCTATTCAAACCCACCAAAGCCAGTAGTGATCAATTTCGAGGCACAGAAAAAGAAGCACTCTCCTATTTTGTCAAAGGATTGATCGATGAAGATCACGGTTTTGCCTTGCAACCTTGGAGTCAAGTGCGATTTGAAAATGAAGATTTCCTCTTGATGGGCGATTACGCGATAGCCATGGGCAACTACTTTTTCACCGATGCCCATACCGGCAAAGAAGTACATGTAGAATTTACATTTGGTTACAACAGAGGAAAAGAAGGTCAATTACTCATCAATTTACACCATTCTTCTCTTCCTTATATTGCCCATTAACCTTTTTCTTTTAACATTTATTTATTTTTATAAGTCGGTTTTTTATTTAGTTTTGGATTATTAAAAACAGATCCAATGGTAAAGAAATTAAGTATCTTCATCTTCTTTGTAGCTTTTACTTTAAATGCTTTTTCGCAAACCCTAACTTCTCAAATTCTAGATGCTGAAACCCAACTTCCGGTTCCTTATGCCACCGTACAAACATCTGAGTACAACGGCGTGATGACCAATGACGAAGGTGTTTTTACTCTTTTTACGGAAGATTTATCCGAAAAAAAAGATTCTATTACCATCTCGAGTTTGGGATATAAAACCTTGAAAATTCCCTATAAAAAAAACCTGCCACCTACCCTAAAACTTTCACCCGATATCTATGAAGTAATTCCCGTTTTGCTGACCAATCGCAACATGTCGGCCGAAGACATCATGGATATGGTAAAGGAGAACAAGGAACAAAATTACAGTTTTGATTATCAAAAATCTTCCATTTTTATCCGTCAAAGTGGTAGCGGAAACATGAAGAAATTCAAATTTACTATAAATGAATCTTCTATTGACAACATCAATCAAAAACTATTGGATCAAACCTTTGGTAATGTCCGAAAAAAATATGTCTATCTCAATGAAACACTAGCCGATGTCGTCATTAAAAACCATTCTGAAAGTAAATTGATGCTGCAAAAATCCCTTTCTATTCAAAGCAAAGAGGAATTGGCAAGTGGCAAAAAAATGCAAGAGGATTTTATGAAAATCATGAATGATAATTTCAAATCTGATTCGCAATTGATCCTCAAATCGGGCATCATTCGATTGGACAAAACAGAATCTATTGACTCTATCAACAAAGTCATGGACAAAGAAAGCAATGCGCCTCAATCTGATAAAAACAAAAATTTCAGCGAATACAAAACCCGCAGCGTCAACAATGCCATGACTCAATTATTTCTCAATAAAAAATCGGATGTCGATTTCTTAAACAAACCTGGTCGCTACAATTTTGTAAAAAATGGATTTGCCAATTACGAAGGCGACTGGTTGTACATCATCGACTTTGAACCCGATGGCAGCAGCGGTAAATATAAAGGCAAACTCTACATCGATGCGTTTAGTTTTGCCATCGTCAAAGCCGAATTTTGGGGAGCCAATGAAATTTTTGACAAACAATTCAATCTGCTTGGCATTAAAGCCAATGCTTTGACCTACAAAAGCACGGTCATTTTCAAAAAAGAAAATGAAAAGTACATCCTCAAATACCTCATGCGTGAATCTTCACAAGAAGCAGCAATTGACCGACCTTTGACCGTAGTAGAAAAAAATGAAAATGTAAAAGGTAAAAAACGCATCAACA
This sequence comes from Flavobacteriia bacterium, assembly GCA_011391075.1. Classification (GTDB taxonomy): domain Bacteria; phylum Bacteroidota; class Bacteroidia; order Flavobacteriales; family Flavobacteriaceae. Next base: position 16,184 of record JAABRF010000028.1, read on the forward strand.
AAGTCGAAGTTCAAATGGATATGCACGTGATCAACCTTGATAGAATCGAATTGGTTTTCGATCAAAATCAAATCTCTTCAGCAGGCGTTTTTGAAAACCTCAAACCCAATACCGAATTTGAATCTACCCAATTATTTCAATACGATCCCAATTTTTGGAATGGCTATAACATCATCACTCCCGAAAAAGCCATTCAAGCGATTGTGATAGAAGAATAAACTCGCAAACTTGTTAATAAAATCCGCCGCTGAACCTTTCATTTTCAAAGGATATATCTTATTTTCGCAGATTATTCTTAAATGAAGACCATGGTGGAAAACACACAATATACCGAAGATAATATACGCTCGCTCGACTGGAAAGAACACATCCGGATGCGTCCGGGTATGTACATCGGAAAATTGGGCGATGGTTCCTCTCCCGACGATGGAATCTACATCCTGATCAAAGAGGTCATGGACAACTGTATTGACGAATTTGTCATGGGTGCAGGCAAAATCATCGAAGTTTCTGTAAAAGAAGAAGCTGTCACGGTGCGAGATTATGGTCGTGGAATTCCTTTGGGTAAAGTGGTAGATGTTGTGTCCAAAATGAACACCGGTGGTAAATACGATTCCAAAGCTTTTAAAAAATCGGTAGGATTGAATGGCGTTGGTACCAAAGCGGTGAATGCTCTTTCTTCTCATTTTTTGGTGCAATCCATCAGAGATGAACAAACCAAAATTGCTGAATTTGAATGTGGAAATCTGGTCAAAGACGAACCTGTCATTGAAACCAACCTCAGAAAAGGAACCAAAGTAGTGTTCTCTCCCGACAATACAATTTTCAAAAACTACAAATTCCGAAACGAATACATCGAAAAAATGATTAAGAATTACGTCTATCTCAACCGAGGTTTGACGATTCTTTTCAACGGTGAAAAATACACTTCGGAAAATGGTTTGAAAGATTTACTTTTAGAAGAAATCAGCGAAGAAACCATGCAATATCCTATCATCCACTTGGTAGACAATGATATTGAAATAGCTTTAACCCACAGTAAAACCCAATACAGCGAAGAGTTTCACTCTTTTGTAAATGGGCAAAATACAACGCAAGGAGGAACCCATCAAAATGTCTTTCGCGAAGCTGTAGTTAAAACCATCCGTGAATTTTACGGCAAAAACTACGAAGCTTCCGACATCCGAAAATCCATCGTTTCGGCCATCAGCATCAAAGTCATGGAACCTGTTTTTGAAAGTCAGACCAAAACCAAATTGGGCTCTACCGAAATGGGCGATGGTTTGCCCAGTATTCGCGTTTTCATCACTGATTTTGTTAAAAAAAATCTAGACAATTACCTGCATAAAAACCCCGATACCGCCGATGCCTTGCAACGCAAAATCATCCAAGCCGAACGGGAACGCAAAGATTTGGCAGGCATTCAAAAACTGGCACGCGAAAGAGCCAAATCGGTGAATTTGCACAACAAAAAATTGAGAGATTGTCGGGTACATCTCAACGATTTGAAAAAAGACAATCGCTTGGAAAGTACCATGTTTATAACCGAAGGAGATTCTGCAAGTGGTTCGATTACCAAATCGAGAAACGTCAATACCCAAGCTGTTTTCAGTTTGCGTGGAAAACCGCTCAACTGTTACGGTAAAACCAAAAAAATAGTTTACGAAAACGAGGAATTCAACTTATTGCAAGCAGCACTCAACATTGAAGATAGCATTGAAAACTTGCGCTACAACAACATCGTCATCGCTACCGATGCCGACGTCGATGGCATGCACATCCGTTTGCTGCTCATCACTTTCTTTCTCCAATTCTTTCCCGAATTAATCAAAGAAGGTCACTTGTACATATTGGAAACGCCTTTGTTTAGAGTAAGAGATAAAAACAAGACCTATTACTGTTACGACGAAACCGAAAAACAAGAAGCCATCGGCAAACTCAAAGGCAAACCCGAAATCACCCGATTTAAAGGTTTGGGAGAAATTTCTCCAGATGAGTTTAAAAACTTTATCGGTGACGACATCCGATTGGATCCGGTCATGATGGACAAAACAGTAGGAATCGAAGCCTTATTGGAATATTATATGGGCAAAAATACTCCGGAACGTCAACAATTTATCATTGAAAATTTGAAAGTGGAATTGGATGTCGTAGCTGAATAATTGGGTTTCATGTTTCATGATTTAAGTATTAAAAAATAATGTCCGACGAAAATCAAAATATCAACGAAGAAGAATTTAACGAAGATCTTTCGGAAAATTCATATGACAATCAGGAGCAAGATGATGCGGTAATGCCTGAAGCAGATGCAGAGTTTCCGGGTCAAACCGATTCGTCAAAATTTGAGACCATTACCAAAGTTACAGGAATGTACAAGGAGTGGTTTTTGGAATATGCTTCTTATGTCATCTTGGAACGTGCTGTACCTTCCATTCGCGATGGCTTCAAACCTGTTCAAAGACGCATCATGCAGTCCATGAAAGACTTGGATGACGGTCGTTACAATAAAGTTGCCAATTTGGTTGGACATACCATGCAATATCATCCGCACGGAGATGCCAGTATTGGAGATGCTATGGTGCAATTGGGACAAAAAGATATTCTCATCGATACCCAAGGAAACTGGGGAAATATTCTCACCGGCGACGGTGCAGCCGCACCTCGATATATCGAAGCCCGACTTTCCAAATTTGCCTCAGAAGTAGTCTTCAATCCCAAAACCACAGTTTGGCAAGCTACCTATGATGGTCGTAGGAAAGAACCCGTGGATTTACCGGTCAAATTTCCACTGTTGTTGGCACAAGGCGTAGAAGGAATTGCCGTGGGTTTATCTACTAAAATTTTACCCCACAACTTCAACGAACTCATCGATGCCAGTATCAAATATTTGAAAGGCAAACCCTTCTTTCTAGAACCCGATTTTGAAACTGCAGGTATAGCCGATATCAGTGATTACCGTGAAGGTATGCGTGGTGGTAAAGTTCGTGTGAGAGCCAAAATCAGTCAATTGGATAAAAATACTTTGGTGATTACCGAGATTCCTTTCGGAACCAATACTTCTACTTTGATTGACAGTATTTTGAAAGCCAATGATAAGAAGAAAATCAAAGTCAATAAAGTTGAAGACAATACTTCGGCTCAAGTAGAAATTCTCATCCACTTGCCTTCAGGTGTTTCTCCCGACAAAACGATTGACGCCTTATATGCTTTCACGGATTGCGAATTGTCCATTTCACCGCTATGTTGTGTGATTGACGATAACAAACCCGTATTCATCAGTGTACATGAAATCTTAAAACGTTCTACCGATCATACCGTTTATTTGCTCAAACGCGAATTGGAAATTGAATTGGAAGAGTTGCACGAACAATGGCATTTTGCTTCGCTCGAACGCATCTTTATCGAAAACCGAATTTATCACGACATTGAAGAAGAAGAAACTTGGGAAGGCGTTTTAAAAGCTATTGATAAAGGTTTGCAACCACATATCCAACATTTAAAAAGAGCTGTAACCGAAGAAGATATCATCCGATTAACTGAAATTCGGATCAAGCGGATTTCAAAATTTGATATTGATAAAGCCCAACAATTGATTGAAGCTTTGGAAGGTAAAATAGCCGAAGTCAAACATCATTTGGAAAATCTCATCGACTTTGCAGTTGATTATTTCAAAAACCTCAAAACCAAATACGGCAAAGGAAGAGACCGCAAAACCGAAATTCGATTATTCGACACCATCGAAGCCTCCAAAGTGGTCATGCAAAATGCCAAATTGTATGTCAACCGAGAAGAAGGATTTATCGGTACCGGATTGAAAAAAGATGAATTTGTGACCGATTGCGCCGACATAGATGATATCATCGTATTCCGTGAAGACGGTAAGATGTCTGTGAGCAAAATATCTGATAAGACTTTTGTAGGCAAAGGTATTATTCACGTAGCGGTGTTTAAGAAAAACGATACCCGTACCATTTACAATTTGGTATACAGAGACGGCAAAACAGGTCCCAGTTATATGAAACGTTTCTATGTTTCGGGCATCACTCGTGACAAAGAATACGATTTGACCAATGGCAAACCCAATTCTGCTGTACTTTATTTTACTGCCAATGACAATGGGGAAGCCGAAGTGATTACCGTGCATTTGAGAGCCATTGGCAATATTAAAAAATTGAGATGGGATTTGGACTTCGCCGATTTGGCTATCAAAAGTCGTACTTCCAAAGGAAATGTAGTGAGCAAAAATTCGGTGAAGAAAATCGAATTGAAAGAAGCCGGCATATCGACTTTAAAACCACGTAAAATATGGTATGACGAAACCGTCATGCGACTCAATGTGGATGGAAGAGGTGAATTGTTGGGCGAATTCAAACCCAACGATCGTTTGTTGATTGTAAACCAACACGGAAATCTCAAAACCGTCATCCCCGATTTGTCCATGCACTTTGACGAAGACATGGTGATATTAGAAAAATGGATTCCCAACAAACCCCTAACCGTGGTCTATTTTGATGGCGAACGCGAACGCTACTATCTGAAACGATTTGTCATAGAGAATCCCAACAAACTAGAAGTTATTATTTCCGAACACAGTAAATCTCAATTGGAAATCGTAGTAACCGATTATCGTCCGATGTTGGAAGTTGTTTTCAGCAAAAAAGATCAAAAACCACTCGAAATCAATGCAGAGAGTTTTATTGAAATCAAAGGTATCAATGCATTGGGTAATTTAGTTACCAAGGAAAAAATCAAGCAAATCAATGCCTTGGAATCTTTACCCTATGAAGAACCCAATATAGAAGAATTGGAAGTGGACGAAGAACTCATCGAATTGGACACCGATGAAATAATTGAAAGAATAGACGATGATGAATCGGGAGAAGAACCCAATATCGATGATACCGGACAAATCTCATTATTCTAACACAAACATAAAAGCCCCTTCATCAAGAAAGGGCTTTTTAATTTTATTATTTGAGGTCAAATTTAGAGAAACTCATCACCAACAAATCTAACTTCTCATAATTCTCAAACGCTTCAACATCTTTTTTACAATATTCCAAAAGAAATCAAACTGCCCAAATAACCAACCAAAAAATAAAAGTAAAAACTGATAAACAATCAAACTCACTACTATAAATAAGATCCAATATAAAACCGGAGCCAACTTCTCGGGATGTATACCCAATAACTTGATTAAGGGTCTGGATACATAAAGCGAACTAGTACCGGTGATACTAAACACCCACAAAATCACGAATATTTGAAAATTGGATTTGATGCCCCAGCGTTGTTTGAGTTTTTCCATGTAGGAGTTTTTGTTAATTAACTAATTTGTCAATGTGATACTATGTTACTTTGCCTCGAAAGCTTTCAGGAAAGCCTATGTGCTAATTTGCTAATCTGCTAATTGGCTCATTAGCAAATTAAAACATCATCTACTTCTTCTCAACCTTCTCTACAGGTGGCACAGGATCAAATCCGCTTCCGCCCCAAGGATGACAACTGAAAATTCGCTTGGTAGCCATCCATCCACCTTTCCATAAACCATGAACCTGCAGGGCTTCTATGGTGTAATGCGAACAAGTAGGTTGGTATCTACACGTTTTAAGTAAATAGGGCGAAATAGCCACTTGATAAAAGCGAACTAAAAATACCAAAGGAAAAATCAAAATCTTTTTAAGTAAGCGCATTATGTAATAACTTAAGAGCCATATTCAATTCTCAATTCTGAATTAAATACGTCGTTCCTTCCTTACTGTCTTTCAATTGGATGCCAATTGCCAAAAGTTTATCTCTAATCTCATCCGACAAAGCCCAATTTTTATCAACTCGGGCTTGATTACGCATCATGATCAACATTTCGATGACTCCATTCAATTTGCCACTGTCTTGATTGTTGTCAGTTGATTCAATACCGAGTACTTCTTTGACAAATCCTTCCAAGGTTGCTTTTAATATTTCCAAATCAGCAGCTGTGATTTGTAGGGTTCCATCATTGATTTGATTGATGTATTTTACGCCTTCAAAAAGTTGTGCAATCAGAATAGGCGAATTGAAATCGTCATTCATGGCATCAAAACAGCTTTTCTTCCAACTTGTCATGTCCACCTGTGAGGTAGCTGAAGTTTTGAGCGAACCCAAAAGTTTCATGCCTTCCATCAAGCGAGTATAACCTTTCTCTGCGGCTTCCAAAGCATCACTTGAAAAATCCAAAATACTGCGATAATGTGCCTGCAACATAAAGAAACGTACCACGGAAGGTGAAAATGCTTTACTTAAAACCGAATTACCACCTTCGTATATTTCAGCCGGAAGTATATAATTTCCGGTTGATTTTGACATCTTTTGACCATTCAAAGTAAGCATATTGGCATGCATCCAGTAGTGTACCGGTGCCGTACCATGACAAGCTACCGATTGGGCAATTTCACATTCGTGGTGTGGAAATTTCAAATCCATTCCGCCTCCGTGGATATCAAATTGCTCTCCCAGATATTTAGTGCTCATGGTACTACATTCCAAATGCCAACCCGGGAAACCTTCTCCCCAAGGAGAATTCCACTTCATCAAATGTTGAGGTTCGGCTTTTTTCCACAAAGCAAAATCCTGTGGATTGCGTTTATCCGATTGTCCATCCAATTCTCTCGTATTGTGAATGGCTTCATCTATATTTCTACCCGATAAGATCCCATAATGGTGTTTTTCATTGTATTTAACTACATCAAAATAAATGGATCCATTTACTTCATAAGCATTCCCACTTTTCAAAATATCTTCAATCATTTGGATTTGCTCCACAATATGTCCGGTTGCTGTAGGTTCGATATTGGGCGGTAAAAGATTATAAGTATTCAATACATTGTGAAAATCAACCGTGTATTTTTGTACCACTTCCATAGGTTCCACTTGCTCCAAACGGGCTTTTTTGGCAAATCTATCTTCTGTGACATCATCGGATTCCAAATGTCCGGCATCTGTGATATTTCTGACGTAGCGAACTTTATATTCCAAAAACTTCAAATAGCGATAAATCACGTCAAAAGACATAAAGGTTCTCAAATTTCCCAAGTGTACATTGCTGTATACCGTAGGACCGCACACATACATCCCTACAAAACCTTCAGTGATGGGTTTGAAAACTTCCTTTTGTTTGGATAATGAATTGTAAATTTTTAGTTCCTGAGTTGTATAAAGCGACATGTAGAATATTTTATTGTTTATTTTCTCTTCGAATGAGGCAAAGATAGACAAAATTCAAAATTATAAGATAGCATTTACAAGGTAAAAAATCACTATAAAAAAACTGCAAAATCAATAGATTCTGCAGTTTCATCACTTCCTGTTTAGAAATTATTTCTCGGATTTGTCTTTGGACTCAATTACCGGTTTTACTTCTTCGACATTTTCTCCCTTCAAATAATTGGGTAATTGCATTCCTGCCATATTAAACATCTCTTGCAAAGGAGGAACAGCCTTATACATTCCTGAAATAAAGTTGGCCGTAGAGTTCTTTCCATCCGTAGAATTGCCATTTTCCCATACCGTAATCTTGTCAATTTTGATATTTTTAATAGCTTCTGCTTGAATTCTAACCAATTCAGGCAATTTATCGGCAACAATTAATAAAGCAGCATCTTTGGCATTTTCACCTGCAGCTTTCACGATGCGATCCAAACCTTCTGCTTGTTTGGTCAAAATTTCATAAATACCTTTGGCTTCGGCTTCTTTTTTCATGAAGATGGCATCGGCTTCCCCTTTAGCAATGCGACGAATTTGTTCGGCTTCGGCTTCAGCATCGATTTCGACTTTTTGTTTGTCAATTCTGGCTGGAACCACAATATCTGCTTCTTGTTCAGCTGCTTTACGCAAAGCTCTGGCTACTTCAGCCAATTTTTCTGCAGCATAAGCTTCTTCTAATGCTTTGGCCGCTTGAACTTTTTCTGATGCCAAAGCACGGCTGTTGGCTTCTGCTTGTCGTTCTCTTCTCAAGGCATCTGAATCGGCTATTTCAATCTTAGAAATATTTTCTCCTTCTATAGCTTTGGCATTGGCAATGGCTGTTTGAATACGTTCTTCTCGTTGCGCTTCAGCTTCCCCGATTTTGGCTTTTGCCATAGCTGACGCAGTTTGAATACGTTCTTTTTGAGTAGCATTGGCTTCTCCAATTTGAGCTGTAGCATTCAATTCAGCTACTTGAACCCGTTCTTTTTGACTGGCATCACTTTCCCCAATTTTGGCATTAGCCATAGCATCAGCAACTTGAGTTCTCTGATCTTGAACAGCAATCGCTTCCCCAATTGCACCATCACGAGATTTTTGAGCAACTGAAATCTTGGCATCATTGATCGCTTTGGCAGCTGCTTCCTTTCCTAAAGCTTCGATATATCCTGATTCATCGTGAATATCTGTGATGTTAACGTTGATGAGTTTGAGTCCAACTTTTTTCAATTCGGCTTCTACACTATGGGTAATATGAGACAAAAATTTATCCCGATCCGAATTGATTTCCTCGATATCCATGGATGCAACAACCAAACGCAATTGTCCAAAAATGATTTCTTGCGCCAGATCTTTCACGCGATCCATATCCAATCCCAACAATCTTTCGGCTGCATTTTGCATAATTCCGGGTTCAGTAGAAATCCCAATGGTAAATCGAGAAGGCACATTGACTCGAATATTTTGTTTACTCAAAGCATTGGTCAAATTGACTTCAATAGACATTGGTGTTAAATCTAAAAAAGCATAATCCTGAAATACAGGCCATATAAATGAAGCGCCACCATGTATGGTTTTTGCAGATTGGCCGCCGCCGGTTTTTCCATAAATGACCAAAATTTTATCGGATGGACATCGCTTGTAACGACGTATCATGGAAAAGAAAAATACAACTAGTATAAAAGTTATGGCTAGTAGTAAATACACACCTAGCATTTCGGCTTGTAAGAATAATAATTTAATGTTCATTGTTTGATAGGGTTAAAAATTAATTTGGGTTTCATTTGATTGAATCATACCTGTATAAAAGTTATTTTTTGACAACTAACAGAATTTCGGGTCCAATCAGATCTTTTACTTCTACAACTGATCCCGTAGGTAGATCAAATTCTTCATCTGTCATGGCTTCCAATTCATGTAAACTGCCTTGAACTTTGATTTGAACTTTTCCAATGTTTTGTCTTTTAGATTTGATGGGAATGTAAACTTCACCAACCATACCTATGGCATTGCTCATTTTCAAAGTTCCGGATTCAGCCATTTTGTGCATCCAATAAAACAAAAGTGAGGTCAAAACCATCATGATTAAACCGGCCAAAACCGATAGAAATAAACTAAGACCAACGCCTAATTTATTTTGAATACAAACCAATCCGGTCCATCCAAAAATGGTTAAAAAAGCAATTACGTTTTTGAAAGTAAAAAACTGAAATCCAACACCACCATCATCGGAATACATATCCGACACATCGGTGTGTACATCTGCGTCGTGATCCATTCCAAAGAATGAAATCACAAAAATAATTAAAAAGATGAACGTTCCAATCAAGGCAATACTCCAATATGTTTGCTCAAGACCAGACATTCCGGAAAAAAAATCCATCATAGTAAAAAGAAATTAATTTTGGGTACTTAATAATTTGAAAACACAGCAATCAAAAACTTGATACTATCCTTTTCAATGTCAAATATATGAAATTTTAAGATTATATATATTTTTAAAATGTTTTTTTTTATTCTGACAATTTCTCTCCTTCTTCCAATTCTGTCAGTTCATTCATTCGCATCAAAACGTCCATTGTGGCTTGAGCCTCTTCTTCATCTACGATACTAATAGCACTTCCGACGTGTACCAAAACATAATCCCCAAGTTGTGCTTCGGGTACCATAGCGAGATTTACTTCCTTGACGATGCCGTCAAAAGAAACTTTGGCCATTCTGAAAATATCATCTAAGGGATTGTCTATACTTATTATTTTTCCTGGTATTGCTAAACACATATTGAAATTAGAAATTAGAAATTAGAAATTAGCCCTTCGACTATGCTCAGGGTGACTAGAAATTAGGAAGGTAATGATAGAAATAAGACTTACCTTATCATATTTTAATATTAATGATTCATTTGTAAATTTTGTTCTCATATTAACAAATTCGAGGTAATTGTTCGCCTACAGGCATGTGAACGACTCTTTTTCCTCCCATGGCATTGGAAATTAAAACTTGTCCATTATGTTCGGCTACCACTTCACCTATGATAGCTGCATGCTTGGCTTCGTCAAAGGTATGTAAAATTTCCACAACACCTTCGGCTATTTCGGGCGCTACGATTGCCATAAAAACGCCTTCATTGGCGGTATAAAGTGGGTCCAACCCCAATATTTCACAAGCAGCTTTCACTTGCGATAGTACCGGTATATGCGTATCATTGAGTTCGATTCCCAAATGTGCATCTCGGGCAATTTCATTCAAAGTAGCTGCTACGCCTCCTCGGGTAGGATCTCTAAATAAGTGAATTTGGGTTCCAAAAGCATCCAATAATTTCAAAGTCATGTCATTGAGATTTCGGGTATCACTTTCTATGGTAGTTTCAAATTCCAATCCTTGTCTGACTGATAAAATGGAAATCCCATGTGTGGCAATACTGTCACTTACAATGATTTTATCTCCTACTTTGACTCGTGTCAAAGCAATATCGGCTTGGGGATGCATTTCGCCTATGCCTGTGGTATTGATGAATATTTTATCTCCTTTGCCTTTGTCAACTACTTTGGTATCACCGGTTACAATGCGAACACCTGCTTTTTCAGTAGCATATTTGATGGAAACCAAAATTTCCCAAAATTCCTTCATTGGCAAACCTTCTTCCAAAATAAAACTCAAAGACAAATACTTGGGAATGGCGCCACACATCGCAACATCGTTTACAGTTCCATTTACTGCCAATTCTCCAATATCTCCACCCGGAAAAAATACCGGAGATATCACAAAACTATCCGTCGAAAAGGCAACTTTTCCATTCAATTCCAATATGGCTCCATCGTGGTGTTTGTCCAATTCATCGTTTTTCAACAAATCAAAAACACCACTTTCCAAGAGTTTATTAGTCAACAATCCGCCACTGCCATGTGCCAATGTAATGATGTCAAAATCAAATTTGGGTAAAGGACATTGTAGATGTAGGAGGCTTTTGGACATTGGGAAGTTAGAAATTAGAAATTAGAAGTTAGAAGTATTGGAATCGTGTTTAGATTGGATTGAGTCAAAAATAAACAATTATGAGCATATCCAATGTGTTTTTTGTGACAGAAGGTTATATTTCAATTTTAGAAAAGTTATAATAAGCCGCACATGCGCCTTCCGAACTTACCATCGGCGCACCCAATGGGGTTTGTGGATTGCATTTTTTACCAAAGTGTACACATTCATTGGGTTTCTTAATCCCTTTCATGATAAAACCGGCTATACATTCGGCGTTTTCGGGAACTTCCACAATATCAATCTTAAACTTGAGATTGGCATCATATAGTTGATATTCGGGTTTTAGACGCAAACCACTTTCGGGAATGGTGCCAATTCCTCTCCACATTTGATCACTCACTTCATATACTTGTTTGATGATCTGTTGCGCAGCTGCATTGCCTTCTTCTTTGACCATTCGGGTGTATTGATTCTCTACTTCGGCTTTGCCTTGTTCCAATTGTTTGACAACCGCCAAAATTCCTTGTAACAAATCCAAAGGTTCAAATCCGGTAACCACAATCGGAATTTTATATTTTTCTACCAATGGAAAATATTCCCAATATCCCATAATGCTACACACATGTCCGGCTGCCAAGAATCCGTCGATACTACTTTCAGAATCTTCCATCAAAGCGGTAATGGCTGGTGGCACCAAGACGTGCGAATTGAGTATAGAATAATTGGTCAAACCCAACTTTTCGGCATGTATCACCGATAAAGCATTGGCTGGAGCTGTGGTTTCAAAACCTACAGCAAAAAAGACGACTTCTTTGTCGGGATTTTGTTTAGCGATATTGACGGCTTCAGTAGGCGAATAGAGAATGCGAACATCGGCTCCTTCGGCTTTGGCTTCCAGCAAACTCTTTTCAGAACCGGGAACGCGCAACATATCGCCAAAACTGCATAAAATAACTTTCTTTTCCAATGCCAAATGCACCGCTTTATCAATCAGATGTAAAGGCGTCACACAAACCGGACATCCAGGTCCGTGCAACATGGTGATATGAGAAGGCAAAACTGTCAGAATCCCATTTTTGACCAAACTGTGCGTTTGTCCACCACATACTTCCATGATTTTCCATGGTTGAGTTGCCGTTCGTTCTATTTCGGCTAGTACCTTTTTGGCTAATTCGGGATCTCTGTATTCTGTTAGATGCTTCATACTGAAATTTGAAATTAGAAATTAGAAATTAGAAATTAGATTCCGAAAGCTATCGGGAAGAAATTTAAAGTTTATGCTAAGTCCAATTTAAATAATTATTCGAATCAAAGATAATTTAATAAACTCAAAGTGCCAAAAAGTGAATGTAATAAAGATTACATCCTAAAAGACCATACTCAATTGGATTCGTTTGCGGGCTTCATCGACTTCCAAAACCTTGACTTGTACTTGCTGATGTAATTTGACTACACTATTTACATCAGAAACAAATCCTTCTTTGAGTTGGGAAATGTGTACCAATCCGCTTTCTTTTACGCCAATGTCCACAAAACAGCCAAAAGCCGTGATATTGTTGACAATACCGTTGAGAATCATACCTGGACGAACATCTGAAATGGTTTTGATACTAGGATCAAATTCAAAAACCTGAGCTGTCTTGCGTGGATCTAATCCGGGTTTTTCCAATTCTTTTAAAATATCTTTCAAAGCCAATACGCCTACCATATCCGTTTTATAACGTTCAATTTCTATGGATTTGATTTTTTCTTTGTTTCCAATGAGTTCTTTGACGGAAATTGCCAAATCTTTCGCCATTTTCTCAACAATCATATAGGCTTCGGGATGTACTGCCGAATTGTCCAAAGGATTTTTTCCCTCTTTGATCCTGATAAAAGCAGCGGCTTGTTGGAAAGCTTTTTCTCCCAATCTAGGTACTTTTTTCAATTCATTTCTATATTCAAAGGCGCCGTTTTCACTGCGATAAGCCACAATATTTTCTGCCATCTTCTCCCCTATGCCGCTCACATAACTCAAAAGAGATTTACTGGCAGTATTGAGATTGACTCCAACCGAGTTGACACATCGCATCACGGTAGTATCCAATTCTACTTTTAATCGGGTTTGATCGACATCGTGTTGGTATTGCCCGACCCCAATGGATTTGGGATCTATTTTGACCAATTCGGCCAAGGGATCAGCCAATCTTCTCCCGATGGAAACCGAACCTCTGACGGTTACATCGTATTTGGGAAATTCTTCTCGGGCAATTTTGGAAGCAGAATATACCGAAGCGCCGGCTTCACTAACCACAAAAACTTTGACTTCTCTGTCAAATCCTGTTTTCTTGACCAACATTTCTGTTTCCCTACTCGCTGTCCCATTTCCGATGGAAATAGCATCAATATGATAGGCATTGACCAAGGATCGGAGTTTTTTCATCGCCATGACGGTTTCATTTTGTGGCGGATGTGGATAAATGGTTTCATTGTACAACAA
>JAABRF010000029.1 GCA_011391075.1 Flavobacteriia bacterium
AGCTGCATTTTTTTCAGCAGGTTGTTTTATGAATCTTACATAGGCTAAATACGCTAAAACGATTGCAACAACAACACCTAATCCAATCAATAAGTATTTTTGTCTCTTTAAAATCCATGTTTCAATCTTATTTGCACGTGTATCCAATCCTTCAAATACTTCCTTGGTTGTACTTTGTGCACTCACTACAGCATCATGATCTTTTGTCAATTGTTTTGCCGCTTTATCCTTCTTTTTATATGTTGCCATTGATAATAATTTTAAAATAGGCGCAAAAATACATAATTTTGTTATATTATCCTAACCTTTTATAATTTGAATTGTTATGATAATGTCTTTTCCTGAAATAATCACATACATTAATTTAAACATAATTGTAATTACTATTTTCAAACCAAATTGTTGTCAAATTTGTACCATATTTCAATTGCTTAAAACTAAATTTAAAAAAAATGAATAATAAAATTTAAGAGTGAAACTGATTCAAGCATACAACTAAAGTTTTATCTTTGCATCAAACGGTTTTCTAATTATGTTTTTGAATAGCATCCAACTTATCAATTATAAAAATTTTACAGCTCAATCTTTGGATTTTGACAGTAAGATAAATTGCCTTGTGGGTAATAATGGAGTTGGTAAAACCAATGTGTTGGATGCCATATACCACTTATCTCAAACCAAGAGTTATTTCAACCCTGTTACGCTTCAAAACATCAAACATGGGGAAGATTTTTTTCTGATTGAAGGAAATTTTATTAAAAACTTAGAAGAAGAACATATTGTCTGTAGTTTCAAAAAAGGGCAAAAGAAAATCATCAAAAGAAATGGTAAAATTTATGAACGTTTTTCTGAACATATAGGTAATATTCCGATTGTGATTATTTCACCATCCGATAGTAATCTCATTGTTGAATCTAGTGAAACGCGTCGTAAGTTTATTGATCATGTCATTTCGCAATCTGATAAAAAATACTTATTTGACTTGGTAAATTACCATAAAGTTTTAGCACAACGCAATGCCTTACTTAAGTATTTTTTCAAAAATAGAGTGTTTAATGTAGATAATTTAAATGTCTATGATGATCAATTGGAAACTTATGCAAAACCAATATTTGAAAAAAGGAAGGAATTTATTGCACATATTTCGCCTGTTTTCAATAAGCATTATCAATCTATTTCCAATGGTATTGAAACCGTAAGCCTAGAGTATAAATCTCAACTCACAGAACATGCTCTAAAAGATTTATTACATGAAAGCTTACCGAAAGACAGAATGTTACAATACACTGGAATTGGTATTCACCGAGATGACCTTGAATTTTTGATTGATGGTTATCCCATACATAAATTTGGTAGTCAAGGTCAGCAAAAATCTTTTTTAATAGCCTTAAAATTGGCTCAATTTGATTTGATTCAAACACAAATGAAAGTAACTCCAATTTTACTTTTAGATGATATTTTTGATAAATTGGATGATGAACGCGTGAGCAAACTCATTAAAATGGTGAAAGAAGATCATTTTGGTCAGATTTTCATTAGTGATACACATCAGGAAAGAACAGAAAACGTCGTTAAGGAAACACATCAATCTTATAAAATTATTGCACTCTGATGGCTAAATTTCAAAGACATAATGAAGCCAACTCTATAGCTGATCTCCTTAAAATAGTAATCAAGGAAAATCAGCTGGAAAAAGGTTTGAATCAAGTGAAATTACACGATTTATGGCATGAAATTATGGGACAAGGAGTAGTAAGTTATACAGAAAAAATCCAATTACAAGGTGAAACTCTAGTTGTTCATCTCACTTCATCAGTTTTGAGAGAAGAACTGAGTTATGGTAAAGAAAAAATTGCGCAAATGCTGAATGATGCTTTGGGTGAAAATATTATCAAGAAAGTACGATTGGTTTAAGCAAAATTCAATCCATAAATATAAAAATTCATAATGACTACATTATTCATTCATATTCAAGAATTAGTTCAAGTTAGGGAACCCGGAATTTCTTACGTTTCAGGTTTAGATATGCAGACATTACCATCTTTAAAAAAAGCCTTTTTATTAATTGAAAACGAGTTTATAAAAGATTATGGATTGATGGACAATTTATCTTCATTTGAAGCAGACATTTTAGTAGATTGTACCGGTAAATTGATTCTTCCTTCTTGGTGTGACAGTCATACTCATATTGTATTTGCTGGAAATCGGGAAAGTGAATTTGCAGATAAAATCAAAGGTTTAACTTATGAAGAAATTGCTCAAAAAGGTGGTGGCATTTTAAACTCAGCTAAAAAATTACAAGATACATCTGAAACTGAATTATACGAACAATCTTCAAAAAGGCTAGAAGAAATCGTTCAATTAGGTACTGGAGCTGTAGAGATCAAATCGGGTTACGGCATGGAAACAGAGGCTGAAATAAAAATGTTACGCGTCATTCGTAAATTAAAAGAAAATTATCCTATTTCAATCAAAGCTACTTTTTTGGGTGCTCATGCCTTTCCTCAACATTATGTTTCTGATAAAGATGCCTATGTCCGCTTGATTACAGACGAAATGCTACCATTGGTGCATAAAGAAGACCTTGCCGATTTTGTTGATGTTTTTTGTGAAAAAGGATATTTTTCAACTGAACAAACTGAAATCATACTCAAAGCAGCCAAAAAATATGGATTGATTCCCAAAATTCATGTCAATCAATTTTATAGTATTGGTGGTGTTGCAATAGGTGTTGCAAATAAAGCACTCAGTGTTGATCATCTTGAAGAATTGTCGGATGAAGATGTTCAAGTATTGCAAAATTCCAAAACTATGCCTATTGCACTTCCCTCCTGCTCCTTCTATTTAAGAATACCTTATACACCAGCTAGAAAAATAATCAATGCCGGATTACCATTGGCTTTGGCTTCCGATTACAATCCCGGTTCTTCACCAAGTGGTAACATGAATTTTGTAGTTGCACTAGCTTGTATTCAAATGAAAATGACTCCCGAAGAAGCCATCAACGCAGCGACCATCAATGGCGCTTATGCCATACAATTGGAAAAACAAGTAGGAAGCATAACACGTGGAAAATGGGCTAATTTCTTTATTACAAAACCCATACCTTCTTATGGATTTATCCCTTATGCCTTTGGAAGTCAACTTATTGAACAAGTTTACCTCAAGGGAATTTTGATTCAATAGTTTACAAATTAATTAGTATTTTGTAAAGTTTTATTTGAATATGCTGAGTCTCGATTCCCGATAGCTATCTCGACGGGATAGGTTATTATGTTATTGGGATATTAGGTTTATGAAACTTTCGGTAAGCAAAATTAATATCATATCACGTTAACAATCGGGACAAAAACTTATTCTTAATGCGAAATGGACATTCATGAAAATTTCAACTATAAAATTATTGAGCACTTTGATAGATTCGTTCAATAATATCAACCACTTTCATTCCTTCTAGTGCATTGGTTGAAATTGCTTTTTGATGTTTTAAAACATCTACAACATTTTCAATAACATAGTGATGATTTTGTGCAGATCCTTTGTAAGCTCCATAATCATTTCCCGGATTGGTAGGCGCTAAAGTAGGCATTTCATAATCTTTTATATGACAATATTCAACTTCATTCATGTATTGTCCGCCAATTTTAACACTACCCTTTTCAGCAATAATTGTAATCGAACTCTCAAGATTTTTATCATAAACTGAAGTCGAAAAATTAAAATTACCAATACCACCATTGACAAATTCAAAATGTACAACACCCGAATCTTCAAATTCTGTAGAATGTTGATGATTAAAATCTCTAATGATAGATTTTATATTCTTAATATCTCCAAAGAGCCAATACATTACATCAATAAAATGGGAAAATTGAGTAAATAAAGTTCCACCATCCAACTCTTTTTTACCATGCCAAGAATCCACTGTATAATAGCGATCATCCCTATTCCAAAAACTATTGAGGTGAACTGAATAGATTTGTCCCATGATTCCTTTCTGAATAATATCTTTTAGCCAAACCGAAGGAGGAGAAAATCGATTTTGCATCACCGCAAAAACTTGTTTGGACTGATGCAATGCTTTGAATATAACTTGTTCAGCATCCGACTTAGACAAAGCCATAGGTTTTTCAATTACTACATGATTTCCAGCGTTTAATGCTAAAATTGCTTGTGGAGCATGAAAACCATTAGGTGTAGCAATGGTAACTACATCTGTTTTTACATCCGAACTTAAAAAAGATTCAAGTGAGTTGTAAAAAGGGACTTGGAAAGCATCAATTCCCAATTTGGGCCTTTCTTTAATATCGATAAGGGCAACCAATTCAGCATCAGGATTGCGGGTAATCATTTCGGCATGACGTTTTCCTATGTGTCCGCATCCCACAACTGCAAATTTAATTTTTGACATTATAAATTAAACTTTTTTAGTAGTTTTTTAAATAAAGAAACCTTTTCTTGTTGATGGTAACCATAGCCATAGGAACCATATCCATAACCATATCCATAACCATATCCATATCCATGTCGTTTATTAAAGCTGAAATCATTGAGAACATAACTTACATTAGAGATTTCACCTCTTTCATTTTTATTCTCAACCAATTTCAACATTCCTTTTTCGGTATGTCCTTGACGTACTATATATAAAACAACATCAGCAAATTTAAAAAGTTCTTGCGCGTCAGAAACTACCCCTATTGGAGGCGCGTCCAAAATGATGTAATCAAATTTTTCTCTTAAACTTTCCATAAGTTGTACCGTGGCATCACTTAACAATAATTCGGAAGGATTTGGTGGAACTGGTCCGGATAGCATAACGTACAAATTTTCAAAATCTGTTTTTTGAATTACTTCATCTACCGATTTTTCACCAATTAAATAATGAACCATTCCAACATTTGATTTGAGATTGAATTCATCAGCCAATTTGGGTTTTCTCAAGTCGGCTCCTACAACAATTGTTTTTTTACCACTAAGTGCAAATACACTTGCTAAATTCAATGAAGTTACCGTTTTACCTTCTCCGCTAATAGACGATGTAGTCAATATAATATGTGACTTTTGATCTCTTTTGAAAAGGAATTGTACATTGGATCGTAAAGCTCTGTAGGATTCAGAAATTACCGATTTTGGTGAATGAAAAACAACCAAGTTGGTTTTTTGATCATTGTTTCCAATCACTCCCAAAATTGGAATCTTACAATTATTTTCTACTTCTTCAACAGTATGTATTTTAGTATTAAAATACTCCTTAATTAAAATATAAATCAAAGGCAAAATCAAAGACAATAAAAAACCTACCAAAGTATTAAAACCGGTTTGTGGCTTAAATGGACCTTGACCTGTATCTTTTGCTGTATCAATTATTTTGATGTCCGAAACATTGGAAGCAATGGCAGTGCCGGCTTCGTAACTCTTTTGCTTTAGATAATTGTAATTTTGTTCTGTTATCGCATACTTTCTTTCAAAACTCAATAAACGTTGTTCCTTTTCAGGTAACTGTTTTAATTGGTATTGACTACTATTCAATCGAGATTGATTAACTCCTAAATTATTTTTAGATTCCTTTCTCAGATTGGCAATATTTTCCAAAAGTGCATTTTTCTCCAGTTTGATTTCATTATTCAATTGCTTGACCAAAGGATAATCTGAAGTTACCGTTTGAAGTAAATTTTCTTTAGTTTTTGTTTTGGCAATCAGCATGCCAATACTTGTAGAAATATTCTGGTCTTCCATATCAATGACTGCTGGAACCGGAATATTGTTTTCATTCAAACTTTCATTGTTTTTAAGGTAGCTTTCAAGTCTTTGATAGTAATTAATTCTGTCTTGATAATGTTTTGTTTGTAAATCAAGATCAACCATTTCTTCAAAAATTGCAGTACCTTCGGTTGAAAGATTGTAAATATTTTCCCTTTGTTTGAAGCTACCTAAATCATTTTCAATCGTATTTAAGTCTTGTGCCATAGCCAGAAAAAGTGTATCAATATACGCTTTAGTCTTTACAGCATATCTTATTTTGGATTCAATTTGATCTTTTTCCAACACAGAAACAGTAGCATTTATGTAATCAACCAATCTATTTTTATTGGAACCATCTAGTTGTAGTTTAATTAATGAAGTTCCATTTTTAAAAGTATTTACTTTGATATTTTTATAACCATTTACTACTTGATTAAAATCATTAAAACGTATAAAATACTCTTCTTTGGGATTCGGACTTCCCATAACATCCAAATCAAAACTCATAAAATCAGTTTCAATCTTTCCAATTGAAAACTTTTGTTTAAAAATTGGTGATTTTAGAGAATAGGTTTGTTTTGAAAAGTTGCTATAATGCAAAAGTGATATTTCATTTTTACCATCCAGATCAATAGTAATTTCAACAGTTTGATTATTAATGAATTTCAATTTCATCAATTGACCAACCAATTGAAAGTGTGAAGTATCAACCTGAATTTTAAAAGGAATCTGACCATAAACATCATCAAGTCTATACTTTCCTTTTTGCAAATATTCAATATAAAACTGTGATTCAGAAACTACTTTCTCATTATGAGAACGAGATTGAAGGATGGTTTTTATAGTTTCAACTTTGTCACTAGGTCCGCCCCAATTGAATGCAATATTGGTACTCGATGTAAAGATGGGGTTTTGTTCATCTTTTACTGTGATCATTGATTCCATCGAATAGATTCTCTGACGAGATGCATTGATATAACGCGTGATGAAAAACGCTAAAATAAGACTGACGATAAACCATCTCCAATACGAAAAGACCTTAAAAACCAATGTCTTAAGATCCATCATAGAAAAATCGCTAAAATCGTAGGATGAAAATTGCTTTTCCATTATAAATTTTTAATCAATAAAAAAGTTGTTGTAATCAAAGACAAAGCTGAAATAACTGTTGTCAGCGTTTGAACACCATTGGTACCAGTACCATACGTTTTTTGTTTTAAAGGCGGAACATTAATGATGTCATTGGGTTGTAAAAAAAACACTTCCGAATTAAAGACTTCAAGCGAAGTCAAATCCAAAGTGTATTTCTGAACACCATTTATATTTTGACGTAAAATTTCAACGTTTTTTTTGTCTCCGGTTATGTTGATATCTCCTGCATTTGCAACAGCTTCAATAATATTTACAGAATTCTGATAAATGATTTTGGTACCTGTTGATCCTACTTCACCCAATATTGTATACTTAAATCCCGCTAATTTTACAGTTACAAAAATCTCATCGGTGTTGATAAAATATTTCCCCAAACCTTCTTTTATCTTGATTGCAATTTCATCGGTAGTATAGCCCAAAACATTAATCTTTTGAAGGTATGGAATAGATATAAAACCTTGTTTATCAATAGTATAACCTGTAAAATATGTTGTTCCTTCACTTACATTGCTCATATTTTGACTCGCATTGCCATTTTTAAACAATACGACCAATTTTTCATCCGGAGCTTTTAAATCAATATATAAAACATCATCAACCTGAAAACGATAGGGTTTGTTATTGATTTCCTTTATTTTGTTGACTTTGATATTTTCACCTTGAAAATAAACAATATCTTTGTGAGCTATACACGAACTCAAACTAATTGCAAGTCCGATAAAAAATAGAATTTTTTGAATCATTTTGAAATGTAATAGTTTGCAAATATACTGGTTTAGTTAGATTAAAGCGAATTTTAAAATAGTAAAATAACGAAAAAACCTTCAAATTGTTTTGTTAATGTATCAAAAAATCAAATCATATATTCGTTATCTTTTACGTCGTAAAACGAAATATAGCGTTCATGCACCATTTGTATTTGATTTTTTAACCAAATGCTTGGAAAATCCTATTCCCAAAACAGAATTTTCAAAGTTCTTGCGTTATAGAAATAGTTATTTAAATTCAAGTGAAAATGTATTGGTAACCGATTTTGGGGCAGGTTCTCAAATATTTAATTCCAATACCAGAAAAGTAAAAGATATTGCTTTAATTGCAGGTATGTCTTTAGCTAAAGCTAAAATCATGTTCAAACTACTCCAATACTTCAATCCCAATTCGGTATTGGAAATTGGAACTTCTATTGGCATAAGCACCGGACTTTTTAAAATTGCAAGTCCCAATATCCATATAACTACCTTGGAAGGATGTTCTCAAACGGCACAGAAAGCTAAAGAATTTTTTAACAAAAATCATTTTGATAATATTAAGCAGGTAGTTGGCGAATTTTCTCAAACGCTTCCAGAAGTCATTAATCATCAAAAATATGATTTGGTTTTTTTTGACGGAAATCACCGTAAAGAACCAACACTTGAATATTTTAATTCATGTTTGAAAGTCGTTCAAAACAATACTTTATTTATCTTTGATGACATACACTGGTCTGAAGATATGGAAGA
This sequence comes from Flavobacteriia bacterium, assembly GCA_011391075.1. Taxonomy (GTDB): domain Bacteria; phylum Bacteroidota; class Bacteroidia; order Flavobacteriales; family Flavobacteriaceae. The sequence goes on from JAABRF010000029.1 coordinate 8,397, forward strand.
AGCTTGGGATTTAATTTGTAGCCATTCCATGGTTTCTGTGAGTATTGATCTGTATGACGTAGGTTTGGTATTTTTCAGGAAAGAATCTACTAAACAGCATTTTATATTAAAAAAATAACGAATTGTAGCAGTTAATTATTTAAATATTTCACTTTAATGAAAATTTACACTAAAACCGGAGACAAAGGTCAAACTTCACTATTTGGAGGTAAAAGGGTTTCAAAAGCACATACCAGAGTAGATGCATATGGTAATATAGACGAATTGAATGCATATCTAGGATTGTTAAGAGACCTCATTAGTAATGAAAGTCACAGAGCTACATTACTTAAAATTCAAAATGAATTGTTTATCATTGGAAGTCATTTAGCCACTCCACCCGAGCAAAAAACGCTAAAATCGGGTAAAATTCGTTTAAAAATCGAACCGATTGAATTGAGACATATTTCTTTTTTAGAAAATGAAATAGATCAATTGGATCAAAACTTACCCAAAATGACACATTTTATTTTACCTGGTGGCCATGTTGCAGTGTCAACTTGTCATGTAGCCCGCAATATTTGCCGTAGATCGGAACGTTCCTGCGTTAAATTAGCTCAATTTTCTGAAGTAGAAGAAACCATTCTCACTTATTTAAACCGACTTTCTGACTATTTATTTGTATTGGCACGGAAATTGGCATTTGAGTTACAAATCGAAGAAATTAAATGGAACGTTTAAGAGTTAATATTATCTCTTTAAATATTTTAAGAAATCATATTTATTTCATTAAATCAACACTTTTAATTTAGGGTTTAAAATTGAGTTAATAATTATAATTACGCAGCTCAATAAGTTCATTCACAAATACGTAATAAATTTTTTTTGAAATCACTTGACTTTTATTTCAAAAAAATTACATTTGCACAAAATTTTAAAAAATTAAATATATCTGCCTATGTACTGGACACTCGAATTAGCTTCATATTTAGCTGATGCTCCTTGGCCCGCAACCAAAGATGAATTAATAGATTATGCCATCCGAACAGGTGCGCCTTTGGAAGTTGTGGAAAATCTACAAGATATCGAAGACGATGAAGATGAAATATATGATTCAATCTTGGAAATTTGGCCAGATTATCCTACCTCAGATGATTATCTTTGGAATGAGGATGAATATTAAACCCGAATGTTTAAAAAATCAACAAAAAGTCTCAAATGAGGCTTTTTTTTTGTTTACTTTTGAACGCTTATAAAATAATTTAAAGACATCAATAAAATGGTTTTAAACCCTTGTTTATAAAGGTTTTAAACTTAAATAAATACAAATATAAATGTTGTACGTATACTTTTTACTTGCAACATTTCGTAAATCTAAAATAAGATTATGTCAGTTATCAATTCTTTACTCAAAATATTTGTTGGAGATAAAAAACAACAAGATTTAAAAAAATTACAACCCATTGTCGGTCAGGTTCATAGCTTTGAAGCTCAAATAGCAGGTCTTTCAAATGATCAATTGAGGCTCAAAACAAGAGATTTTAAAAATAGAATTTCAGAAGAAACTGCTGTATTTCAAAGTAAAATTTCTGAGTTGGAAGCCCAATTGGAACAGTCGGGTGTAGATGAAAAAGAAACAATTTATGAGCAAATTGACGAACTCAATAACAAAATATACCAAACAACTGAAGCAGTTTTGATTGAGATTCTGCCTGAAGCCTTTGCTGTTGTTAAGGAAACCGCCAAAAGATTTACCCATCCGGATGGTATTGAAGTTTCAGCAACTCCTTTTGATCGTGAATTATCAGCATCAAAACCATATGTAACACTTTCAGGTGATAGTGCTTATTGGAATCATGCATGGGATGCGATGGGAAAAGCTGTTGAATGGGATATGATACATTATGATGTACAATTAATCGGTGGATCTGTATTGCATCAGGGTAAAATTGCTGAAATGATGACTGGTGAAGGGAAAACATTGGTAGCTACCTTACCTATTTATCTCAATGCACTTTCGGGTAAAGGTGTCCATATCGTAACTGTTAATGATTACCTTGCCAAACGTGATGCCGCTTGGAATGCGCCTTTATTTGAATTTCACGGTTTGTCTGTAGATTGTATTGACCATCATCAACCCAATTCACCATCCAGAAGAAAAGCCTATTTAGCCGATATTACTTATGGTACTAATAATGAATTCGGATTTGACTACCTGAGAGATAATATGGCTCATTCTGTACATGATTTAGTACAACGCTCACATAATTTTGCCATTGTGGATGAGGTCGACTCTGTATTGGTTGATGATGCTCGTACACCACTGATTATATCTGGACAAGTTCCACAAGGAGATCGACATGAATTTAACGAACTAAAGCCTCGTATTGATAATTTAGTAAATGCTCAAAACCGCTATTTATCCAATATTTTGGCTGAATCCAAAAAGTTAATTGCAGACGGAAAAACTGAAGAAGGTGGATTTTTACTGTTGAGAGTTCATCGAGGTTTGCCTAAAAATAAAGCCTTAATCAAATTTTTAAGTCAGGAAGGTATCAAACAATTGCTTCAAAAGACTGAAAATTTTTACATGACTGATAACAACAAAGAAATGCCCAAAGTGGACAAAGAACTCTTGTTTGTTATTGATGAAAAAAACAATTCGATTGAGTTGACCGATAAAGGTATAGAAACCTTATCGGGTGATGATGCCCAAAAAGATTTCTTCGTGCTTCCTGATGTAAGTATTGAAATGGGTCGCATTAATAAAAGTAATGTTTCGGATGAGGAAAAACTCAAATTGAAGGAAGAACTTTATAGAGAGTTTGGAATGAAAAGTGAACGCGTTCATACCATCAATCAATTATTGAAAGCTTATACTTTATTTGAAAAAGATGTTGAATATGTGGTTATTGAGGACAAAGTTTTAATTGTTGATGAACAAACCGGTCGTATCATGGACGGTCGACGTTATTCGGATGGTTTACATCAGGCTATTGAGGCCAAAGAAAATGTAAAAATTGAAGATGCCACGCAAACGTATGCTACAATTACGTTACAAAATTATTTTAGAATGTATCGCAAATTGGCTGGTATGACTGGTACAGCGGTTACTGAAGCTGGTGAGTTTTGGCAAATTTACAAACTTGATGTTGTTGAAATTCCGACCAACAAACCGGTTATTCGTAAAGATCAGGATGATTTAGTCTACAAAACCAAACGTGAAAAGTACAATGCAATTATTGATGAAATTGACAACTTGGTTGCAGCAAAACGTCCCGTTTTGGTGGGAACAACTTCGGTAGAAATATCTGAGTTATTGAGCAGAATGTTGAATTTAAGAAAGATTCCACACAATGTATTGAATGCCAAATTACATAAAAAGGAAGCAGATATCGTAGCAGAAGCAGGTAAACCTGGAGTTGTAACTATAGCAACCAATATGGCAGGTAGAGGAACTGACATTAAATTGACTGAAGAAGTCAAAGCTGCTGGCGGTTTGGCTATCATTGGCACTGAAAGACATGATTCACGACGTGTTGACCGTCAGTTAAGAGGTCGTTCTGGACGTCAAGGTGACCCAGGAAGTTCTCAATTCTTTGTTTCCTTGGAAGATAATTTGATGCGTATTTTTGGATCTGAACGCATTGCCAAACTCATGGACCGTATGGGATTGAAAGAAGGTGAAGTGATTCAACATTCCATGATATCAAGTTCGATAGAAAGAGCTCAGAAAAAAGTTGAAGAAAACAACTTTGGGATTCGTAAACGTTTATTGGAATATGATGACATCATGAATGCCCAAAGAGAAGTAGTTTACAAACGCAGACGCCATGCCTTGGATGGAATTCGCTTACAAGTGGATATTTCCAACATGATTTACGACACAATTAAATCTATCGTAATTGAGAATAAACCGTCAGATAATTTTGAGAATTTCGAATATGAATTGATTAAATTTTCATCCACTGCTTCACCTGTAGATGCATCTACATTTAAAACAATGTCTGATAAAGATTTAATTAACATTTTATATGATAATATTACCCAACATTATCAAAACAAAATCGAACGAAATGCAAAAGCAGCGTTCCCTGTAATTAAGAATGTCTACGAACGTGAAGGCAACAAATTTGAAAGAATTTCTGTGCCATTTACAGATGGAATTAAAAATCTAAATGTTGTAACAAATCTCAAATCGGCTTATGAAACTCAAGGTCGTCAACTCGTAACTGATTTTGAAAAAAACATTACATTGGCTATCATTGATGACAATTGGAAAGAGCATTTGAGAAAAATGGACGAATTGAAAACGTATGTTCAAAATGCAGCTTATGAACAAAAAGATCCTTTATTGATTTACAAATTTGAAGCTTTCGAATTGTTTAAAACCATGATTGATGACACAAATAAAGAAGTAGTTTCATTCTTATTCAAAGGTGAATTACCCAATCAAAGTCCTGAACAAGTCCAACAGGCTAGAGAACCACAACAAGAAAAAGTAAAATTAAATAAGGCAGAATTCAATTCGGATGCCATGCAAACCAATCAAACGCAAGCGCCTCAAGTAACAGAAACCATAGTAAGGGAACAACCCAAAGTAGGTCGAAATGAACGAGTACTCATCAAAAATGTAATGACTGGGGAAACTAGGGAAGTAAAATTCAAACAAGCTATTCCATTGATTGACAGTGGTCATTGGGTAACTGTATAGAAATTAGAAATTACAAATTACAAATTAGAAAGTTGAAGTATGATTCAATTTTCAAGTTTGATTTCTAAAATTGACAAAAAAATGATCAAAATTTATCACAATCCACGATGTGGAAAAAGTCGAGAAGGATTGGCAATATTGGAGAAAAGTCAACAAAGATTTGAGATTATCAAATATTTGGAAACACCTCCAACTAGAGTTGAGTTGGGAAAAATCATTGAACAATTGGGAATCAAACCTATAGAATTAATAAGAGTAAAAGAAAGTGTGTGGGTTGAAAATTTTAAAAACAAAAACCTTTCAGATTCTGAAGTAATTGACGCTATGTTAGCCTATCCTATTTTGATGGAACGTCCAATTGTGATCAATGGGAAACAAGCTGTTTTAGGAAGACCACCTGAAAAAATAGCCAATATATTATTAAAAGGTTGACCATTGCGTCAACCTTTTTTTTATAAAATATTTCCATATCTTTGTTATCATTTTAAAATTAAAAACCATGCTTTATCTAATTATTTTTGTAGCCATTGTGGCTGTATTTATAGTGAGTTTATACAACCGATTAGTTGCTTTACGTAATCGTCGTGAAAATGCCTTTGCTGATATTGATGTGCAACTCCGCCAGCGTCATGATTTGGTTCCACAGTTAATAGAAACTGTAAAAGGTTATGCTGGTCATGAAAAAGAGCTTTTGATGCGTATTACCGAAGCGCGAAGTACTGCCATGCAGGCCAAAACCATAGACGAAAAAATTTCTGCTGAGAATCAATTGGCTTCTGGATTGCAAGGATTAAAAATAGCCGTTGAAAATTATCCCGATTTGAAAGCCAATCAAAATTTTCTACAATTGCAAGAAGAATTGAGCGATATTGAAAATAAATTAGCTGCTGCTCGCAGATTCTTTAACGCCGTTACTACGGAATACAACACTGCAGTAGAATCCTTTCCTGGCAATCTTATTGCTCAAAATTTTGGTTTCAAACGAGAAACCATGTTCGATTTAGGCGATAGACGCAAAGAAATGGACGAACCACCTACGATTAAATTTTAATGCCGTTTATTGGAATACAAAGCCAGATTCAAAAAAATAATATTTCATCTCTGGCATTGCTCCTAGCTTTTCCATTGCTCTTATTGGCGATGGTGTATGCTTTTACATTTTTTTTGGAGGATGCATCTATTGAAGAAACCAATTCATCTTTTATACAGACTGTACCATTGGTTTTGATCGGGGTTGGTATCTGGTTTATCATTGCTTGGTTTTTTAATACCACCATGATTAATATGGCTACTGGAGCCAAACCTTTGGAGCGTTCAGAAAACAAAAGAGTTTACAACCTGCTTGAAAATTTGTGTATTGCCAAAGGCATTACAATGCCCAAATTGTATGTAATAAACGACACTTCTCTCAATGCTTATGCCAGCGGTTTAAAAGCATCACAATATACCATTTCCGTTTCAACTGGAATTGTCCAAAAACTAGATGATGCTGAATTGGAAGCCGTATTGGCACATGAATTGAGTCATATTCTCAATAGAGATGTCCGTTTACTGATTATCTCCATTGTTTTTGTAGGGATTTTTTCATTTTTAGCCGAAATGGCATTTAGGTCATTGCGTTTTTCAAATATACGAGGTGGTAAAAATGGTGAAGGTGGAGGATTGATTATTTTAATTGCCATTGTTATTTCGGCAGTTTGCTATTTTATTTCTCTAATGTTGCGATTTGGTATTTCTCGTTCGCGGGAATTTATGGCGGATGCTGGTTCAGCAGAAATGACTAAAAATCCTCAAGCCCTTGCTTCTGCGTTACGCAAGATAAGTGCCGATCCAGCCATCGAAGCTCTTGAAAATAGAGACATTGCACAATTATTTATCGACAATCCCAAACCATCTGCGCATGGTTTTTCATGGGATAATCTATTTGCTTCACATCCACCAATTGACAAACGAATTGCGTTGCTAGAACAATATACCTAGAAAATTAGAATACAATTTACAAAAAAAAGGTTGACAATTACGTCAACCTTTTTTTTTATGCTTTTTTGAATTGATGTCTTAAAACAAAAAACGCTCCTATTAAAATAAACGGAATACTTAATATTTGTCCTTTATTCAACACCGCTAATAAATTTTCACCATCTTGAGGTTCTTTCCAAAACTCCACTATAAATCGGACGGCCCACAACAACATCATAAAAAGTCCAAACAAATAGCCTTCCTTTTGTTTTTTGTTTGTTTTCCAATAAACAAACCACAAGACAAAAAATACTAAAACATATCCGATTGCTTCAAATATTTGCGTAGGATAACGTGGTTCTGTTTCTCCTAATCTTTGGAAAATAAAACCTGTATTTGAACCAGTATATTTACCTACTATCTCTGAATTCATAAGATTTCCAAGCCTTACAAAAGCTCCTCCAATGGGTACAGCCAATACTACCCTATCCAATATCCATAAATATGATTTATCACGTAATTTGAGTCTCCTAAACAAATAAACAGAAATAATCACTGCAAGTGCAGCACCATGACTTGCCAAACCTGAAAAACCTATTATTTTAAAAGGTTTAAATTGAATCGGAATCAAGATTTCCATTAAATGATTCTTGTAATAATCCCAACTATAGAAAAATACTTCACCCAATCTAGCACCCAATAAAACCGCTAATGCCACATATACAAATAAGGAATCTACAAGATCAACATTAACTCCATCTTTTTTGTACACTTTCTTTTCAATGTAAATTCCTATTAAAAATGCAAAAACAAACATCAAACTGTAATATCTGATGGCTATTGCCCCAAAATCGATTAGGATGGGTGACGGATTCCAATTTATGGCTAGGTTGATCATTGGTTGTTTGTTATTTGTTATTAGTCCCGATACCATGCCTTTGGCTAGGCAGGTCTATCGGGATGTTATTGGTTATTAGTCAGCAGTTGACAGTTGGTAGTTCGTTATTAGTTATTAGTTTGCATTTAATATTGCTAGTAGTTTGTTGGTTGTGCTTACTAAAAAAACTACTACTTCAAATTATTCTTCAAAATATAATCTAAAATCTTCGTATTTAAATGTATACGGTCTCTTCCTCGCACGTTATGAGCATGCATTGGATACGTAAAGAAATCAATAGGAATATTTTTTTCAACGGCTTCTTTGAGTAAAGTCATACTGTGTTGTGGTACAACTGTATCATCATTACTACCATGAATAATTAATAATTTAGATTTTAAATTTTTAATTTTATTATGTAATCGGGTGGATTCATATCCATTTGGATTTTCCTGTGGGGTATCCATATAACGTTCTCCATACATTACTTCGTAGTATTTCCAATCGGTTACAGGTCCACCTGCAACACCTGCTTTGAATACATCTGGATAATTTAAAAGCAAGGATATGGTCATAAATCCACCATAACTCCAACCATATACTGAAAGTCTTTCTGAATCAACATAAGGTAATGATTTTAAATACGCTACCCCTATCATTTGATCAGACATAGCTGCAACACCTTGATTGCGGTGAATCACACTTTCAAATTCAAATCCTCGATTGGATGAACCTCTATTATCTAATGTGAAAACAATATAATCTTCTTCTGCTGCCAAATATTGCATCCACAAACCAGTACCTCCCATCCAATTATCAGTAACCAATTGCGCATGTGGTCCACCATAAACATAAATAAGTACCGGATATTTTTTGTTAGGATCAAATTGAGCAGGCTTGGTGATTACCGCTTCTAGATCTTGTCCATCAACAGCTTTTAATTTCACAAATTCAGTGGTTCCTAATTGATAATCCTTTAATGGATTGGGTGATTCCAATAAAGTTGTTGATTTTAAGGTTTTGGTATCCAATAAAAAGGTTTTACCTGGCGTTTTCAAATTGGAAAAAACATCTAAGATGTATTGTGTAGACTGACTTAACTGACCTTGATGTGTTCCTGCTTCAGGGGTCAAAGCTGTAACTTTATCTTTAAGCAAATTCACTTTAAATATTTGCAATCCTTTGGGATCTGTACCAGTAGCTTCTACAAAAATATGTTCACATTTGGGATCAAAACCTAAAATTTGAGTTACTACAAATTTGAATTTGGTTATTTGTTTGTTTGCATTTGATAATAAATCATACTGATACACATTCATAAACCCATCTTTTTCACTCATCCATAGAAATGTAGTATTGGAATTGGGGAAAAAAAGTGCTGGAAATTCAGGTTCAACCCAACTATCATTGGATTCTTCGAAAACAGTTCTCACTTTCTTACCGGTTGCAACATCATACACATTAAATGAATAGTGATTTTGAGCTCTGTTTACTTCAGCAAGTGTTAGGTACTTTTCATCGGGTGACCATCCTAAATTGGTCAAATAATGTTCGTCTGAAGTATCAATATCCAAATAAACTAGGCTTTGTGTTTTCACATTATAAATGCCCACTTTGGCCAATTCACTGCCTTGACCTGCCATTGGATATTTAATACTTTTCAAAGTTGCAGGATATGTTGTTTCATCTACCAATGGATAATTGGTCACTTGGGTTTCATTTTTTTGATAAAAAGCAAGATAACTACCTTTTGGAGACCAAAAAGTTCCTTTAGTAATCCCAAATTCATTTCGATGTATGGATTGACCGGAGACAATATTGGCATCTGAATTATTGGTTACTGCTATTTTTGAATTTCGTGCATCACCTACGTATAAATTATTATCTAGGGTATAAGCCAGCATATAATTCTCATAATTAAAATCAAAATGGTCGGCTCCATCTTCCATTTTAACCGCGATTACTTCATTTTTATTGTTGTAATCATAGATCGTATATTCCGATTCATTTTGAAATACCATGTGATTGGCATTAATTTTTTCAAAACTCGGCAATCTTTTAAGGTTGGAATAGGTTTTATTAATATCTGATAATTTCAATTCTTTGGATACTTTTCCGTCGGCACTATTGATATGAAAAACATTATTTTCCATATAAATATACTGATCAGTACCTTCGATCCACTGCAACATTTGTAAACTTTCTGGGTACAATCCTTTGTAGTATCCCAAAACAGAATCGTCAATAGTAAGATGCTTTTGTTGGGCTTGGATATTGAAAGTTGCGATTGCAAGAATGAATAAGAAGAAATTTCTCATGTTTAGTACTTTAAATTTGGTGATTATTAGTATGAAGAATTATGATAAAGTTACGTATTTGCAAGCAATTATGCTTTTTCTTCAATTTCTAAAAGATTAGCATCTTTCAAAATGACTGTATGTATCGTTCGACGTTGTAACTTAGTAATGATAATCTCATAACCTTCCAATACAATCTTATCGTTTACTTTGGGAATTCGCTTAAAATGGTACAAAAGTAAGCCTGCCAACGTAGTATAGTTTTCATTGAATTCAAAAGGATGAGGCAAAAATTCGTTGATATCCACCAATGAATGCATGGTTTGCACCATAATACTTCCATTTTCATTTATTTCAACAATTGGTTTTTCCTCGTCATCTTCGTCTTGAATTTCACCAACCAATTCTTCCAAAATATCTTCCAATGTAATGATTCCTTGAGCACTACCAAATTCATCCATTACCACAGCCATGTGTATGTGTTGTTTTTGAAAATCCGTTAAAATCTCACTGATGAGTTTGTTTTCATATACATAATATACAGGATCGAGTATGTTTATAATTTTAAAATTAGGTTTCTTAAAATACTCCCTAAAAACATCTTTTGCATAGGCAATTCCAATCAAGTTATCCATAGAATCTTCATAAATTGGAATTCGAGAATAACCATTATCCAAAACCTTTTCGACCAATTCTTTTGTAGGTAAATCAACATCTAATGCAAATATTTCATGACGTGGCACCATTATTTGGCGTGCACTGTGATCAGTAAAATCAAATGCATTTTTGATGATCTCGTAATTTTCTGCTTGAATCTCACCACCTTTTTGGCTTTGGTCTACTAATAATCTCAATTCCTCCACACTGTGAATTTCATGTTCTTCCACCGGTTTGATGCCAATCATATTTAAAATCATATTTGATAATAAATTCATACTCCAAATAAAAGGCTTGAAAATCACAAAAAACCAATATAATGGATAGGAAATGGCCAAGGTTGTTTTCTCAGATTTTCGAATAGCAATAGATTTTGGAACCAATTCACCTAGTACAATGTGTAAAATGGTAATCAATAAAAATCCGACGGGAAATGAAATATTGTGCAGCATTTCTTCTGATATATTCAACTCAAATACATGCGCAATGGCAGAAATAATTTTAGCAACTACGGGTTCCCCAATCCAACCCAATCCAAGACTTGAAAAAGTAATACCTAACTGGGTAGCAGATAGATACGTATCTAAATGATTGATTATATGTTGTGCTTTTTTAGCAATTTTATTGCCTTGTTCTGCTTTAAGGTGGATTTGAGAATAGCGAACCTTCACAATTGAAAATTCAGCGGCCACAAAAAAACCGTTTAAACCAACTAAAAAGAAAGTTAAGAATATTTCTAAAGCCATGCTTTTATTTATTGTTTTTGCAAATTTATTATTTTCAAGAGATTAATAGCAATTATAAAACAATTTATGTTAAAAATACTTTTTTATGATCAACATTACTCGAAATAAGCCCTGTCGATACGAGTGAGAATAGGAAAATGATCGGAATATTTTTCCTTATACGTTTTAAAGTAATTCACTTTTAGACGACTATCAACTAAAATAAAATCTATCCTCATAGGGATTTCAAAATCATAAGTGCGATCAAAGCCAGTTCCGGCACGAGCAAAAGCATCTTTTTTCCCTTTTAACATTTGTCGATAAACCCATGAAAACGCTGTATTGTTGAAATCACCGGCTATAATGATAGGATAAGTAACCTGAGCTTGATGTTTAATAAGTTTTTCTACTTGATCTTGCTGAATTTGAAACGCCGAACTGATTCGCATTTGCAATTGTTCGGCATCCTTTTGTCCAAAATACTCTTTTTTAGGGTTGAGTTTGACCGATTGTAAATGCACATTATATACCCTGATCGTATCCTTATCCACCATGATATCTGCCCAAATGATATTATTGGCAGTTTTATCAAAATCAAAACTTCCGTTAGCTATTATTGGAAACTTTGAATAAATGGCATGTCCAAATTGAGATTTTTCTGTTTTGAATTTTTCAAAAACAAAAGGATAATCCAATCCGGTAGCATCCGATTTGGCATAATCTTGAAAACAAAGGATATCGGGTGTTTTTTCTTTGATGAGCTTTCCAATTTTTTGTGGAATATCCTTATCGTCAGACCATTCGTATTTGTTGAACATCCGTACGTTGTAACTCATGATTTTTACGTCATCGGATTGGATAACTTTTTCTCCTGAGATTTTATAAAGTCGTACCAAATTGGGGTAACCCAAAGCAAATAAAACCAAAGGAAAAATAAAATACTTTTTAAAAGTAACCAACCAATATACTAAAAATAATACATTGATAAAAATGATAAATGGTGTAACTAAACTATAGGCAGCTAAACTTTTGAGTGCTTTGGGTTCGATATATGGAATTAAAAAAGCCAAGGCCAATAGTATAACAAATACTATAGATATTAATACCATTACTTTATGTAAAAAAGACTTTTTTTTAACTTTGATTTGCGTCATGATTCCTTTTGATTAAACAAAAATTCTTTTTCTTCCTGGGTAAGCGAGTTATATCCTGATTTACTGATTTTCTCCAAGATTATATTAATCTGATCTTGAATTTCCTTTTTCTTTTTATGTCCTAGTTGGGTTTTGATTCCGTTTGGCTGCGTATATACTTTTTTAAATGATTTTTTAGGATTTGGTTTGTCAAATTTGAATGTCTTCAAAGCAATATGTCCTCCCAAAAAAGTCAAAATATAACCCATTAATCCTCCTCCTAAATGAGCTACAGCCGCACCAGCATCTACTCCACCGGTTCCTAGTACACTCAGAATAATCCAAATCAATGCCAGAATCCAAATTTCAACAAATCCAATAAATCGAATTCGAAATGTATAGTGCGGTACTTTGGCCGCTAAACCTATGAAAACAGATGTAACTCCAGCTGAAGCACCTATTAAATGTTGTGATTCCAAATGTGGTGTAAATCTGTAAAACAACATATAGGAAATTCCGCCGGCAATAATACCCAAAAAATAATAAATCAAAAACTGTCTTGAGTTAAAAAAATCAATAAATACATTTCCAAAATAATACAAGATAATTAAATTGGATAAAATATGTAAAAATTTGATATGAGTAAAACCATAAGTGATGATCGTCCAGGGTTTTGCAATAAATTCAGTAAAGTCACTTGGCATGTTAAACCACGCTACAACCCAATAAGGTATAATTATCCCTGGAATAAAAAACACTAGGCATAGCAATATAATTCGCTCAACCACATTTGTTTTCTGAAGATAGCTTATGATACTTTGCATACTTAGTTATATGAATAATTCTGAAATTCTTAAACTTATAAATTTCAATTAAACCAATTTCTACCGCACTTTCAATCCCCAATGGAAATCGAAATGAGAAACAATTTCTCCTTTTTCATTCAATCCATTTGCCTTTAAAATTAAGGTTTGAGGTTGACCCGTTGTAATCGCTTGTGATATAACTTCCTTTATGATGGCCCCATCTGTACAACTAAAAGTTATCATTCCTGTGGCTTTTTTTGTAAATGTTCCTTGTTGATGGGTAACCAACATTGAAATATTGGCACCAGAATCTTTGATATTTTTCATAACCAAAACTCCAGTAGAAATCTCTGCTGCCATGGCTTGAACGCCAAAATACAAAGATTGAAAAGGATTTTGATTGATCCATCTGTGCTTTACAGAAAAAATGGATTTATCAGCATCAATATGTTTAATTCTAATACCAACAAGATATGCCGAAGGCAATTTCCACAACAAAAACCTATTGATATTTCCAATACTAAACTCCATACTTGAAAAATTTATGCGAAAATAATAAATATCAAAGCAATCAAACTGATAATTAACATATTTTTAAATGAATTTTATAATTTATACAACAATTCATGAGATAGTTTATTCCAATCAGTAAAAAATATCAAAATTGATAATATTTAAAAAGTATTCGTATACTATTGTATATCATATATATAAATAATTTATTAAAACTGTTTCAATGTTAATTTATGTTAAAAAAATGTTAAATACAGTACTTTGTGTTGCATAGTACTGTCTTTTAGCTATATATTTGCATAGTCAATTAATATCTAATACCTATTATTATGTCACAAGAAACCCAAAACAACAAAGCATTGTTTATTCATCTTTCAGCATTGTCCAATTTATTTATTCCATTAGGCAATCTAATTTTTCCGATTGTCTTATGGCAAGCATTTAAAAAGGAAGGTGCCTTTGTAGATCATCATGGCAAAGAAGCTGTCAATTTCAATTTGAGTTTTTTCATATACTCCATTGTCATTATTATTGTATTCATTGCTTCTTTACTAGGGGTAATTTTTAATTCATTTCAAATGAATGAACTGAATAATCCTGATCAAGTTTTTGAAATTCTATTTTCATCCGGTGGAATTCTATTTTCACTTTTTTTGCTAATCTTACTTGGAATATTCAAATTTATTTTGATCATCTTAGCAGCTATTAAAGCTGGACAAGGCGAACTGTATCGATATCCATTAACTATACGTTTTATAAAATAAAAATCATGATTTCACTAATTATCGTATTAGTCAGTGCAATTCAATTCCTTTTGAAATGCGTATTAAACTGATCAAAACATCAACTTTTGATTTATTATTAATCTTTAAAAATCAATCCTCATGAACATCGAAAACACAAAAGCGCAAATGCGCAAAGGGGTACTGGAATATTGCATACTCAGTATCATCAGAGGAAACGATGCCTATACATCCGATATTTTGGAAAAACTGAAAGAAGCCAAAATGCTCGTCGTAGAAGGAACTGTTTATCCACTGTTAACCCGACTTAAAAATACAGGATTTTTAAGTTATCGCTGGGAGGAATCCACATCGGGTCCACCAAGAAAATACTACAAACTCACCGATAAAGGAGAATTGTTTCTCAACGAATTGGAAAATTCTTGGTCTGAGTTGACTATTGCCGTAAACGAACTAACACAAACTAAATAATACTAAAATGAACAAAACAATTAACATTAATTTGGCCGGAACGTTTTTTCATATTGATGAAAACGCATTTCTCAAATTGAGACATTATCTCGACGCCATCGGACAATCACTGATGGATGATCCTCAAGGTAAAGATGAAATCTTAAAAGATATAGAACAACGTATTGGTGAATTATTCAATGAAAAACTCACAAAAGATCGTCAAGTTATCAACGAAAATGATGTCGATGAAGTGATTTCAATCATGGGACAACCCGAAGATTACCAATACGACGATGAATTATTTAAAAGTAGCCAACCTAAAGTTTCAAAGTCCAAAAAACTTTACCGCAGTGGTAAAGACAAAATATTGGGTGGTGTAGCTTCAGGATTAGGTCATTACATCGGATTGGATGCTACTTGGGTTAGAATCATATGGCTTTTATTGATGATTCCATGGGGATTCAGTTTCTGGATTTATATCATCCTTTGGATTATCGTTCCTGAAGCCAAAACAACTGCCGAAGAATTGGAAATGAAGGGTGAACCCGTAACTATTGACAATATTGAGAAAAAAATCAAGGAAGAATACTCCGATATCGAAAAAAGAGTCAAAAACGCCGATTATTCTCATGTAAAAAATGGATTCCAACAAATATTGGAAACGATAGGAAACATTTTCCTAACTATTTTCAATTTATTTGGTAAATTCATTGGTGTAATTTTGATAATTATTGCCTCTCTAACTTTAGTCGGTCTCGTAATTGGACTATTTTCTGTAGGAACTATTGAAATCATGGGATATGACAGAAATCACATAAATTATCCTGAGTTTTTTAATGTTTCTGTAGTTCCAACATGGATTTTAGCTCTTACCATGCTATTTGCCATCATGATCCCTTTTATCTATTTGTTTATTTTGGGAATTAACATCATTTCCAATAAAAAATTAGGTTTAGGTAAAACAGGTAACCTATCTCTGCTTGGTGTTTGGCTTATTTCTATTTTCACTTTAGCATTTGCCGGCATTGAACATGGAACTCAATTTGCCAATGAAAATTTTGTCAGTGTAAACAAACAATATACTTTAAAAGCAAAGGATACTTTATTTGTGAGAATGCTTGGTAATGATTTGATTTCCAATAGAAAATCTTTATACAGAAGTGACAATCTAGAGGAAGTTACCGATTCCAATGGTTTAAAACAATTGTATTCTAGTTATGTACACGTTGACATCCGTCGCAGTAGTGATGATAAAATGATGGTTAAAGTATTGAAAACTGCTCGTGGTTATACCAAAGAAAAAGCACTTTCGAAAGCTGAAAACATCAATTATTCCTACGAATTGACTCAAAACAAATTAAATCTGAATGCGTATTTTCTAACCGATTCCGATTTGAAATACAGTAGACCAAAAATTGACGTAATCATTTACGTTCCCGACAATAAAGTATTGTATTTGGATCATTCTACCAGTTCATTTTTATACGATGTGCACAATGTACAAGATGTTTACGATTCTGATATGGCCAACCACTATTTCATCATGAATTCTGAAGGTTTGAATTGTACAGATTGCATTAAAAATATTGAAAATGTGGAAGATGTAGATATCGATATCAACAAAGAAGGAATCAACATCAACATTGACAATGGTAAAGAACAAGCCAAAGTGAAGGTTGATCAAAACGGTATTGAAATCAGATAATATCATTCAATATTAAATACTTTTATCTAAAAAAATTTAAATCTATTAATCATGCAAACCTTTTTCAAAATATTCGTATTAAGTGCAATTGGACTTACTACTCAAGCTTGTCTTTTCAACGGTGTTTCGGGTAGTCGCAATGTGACCACTGAAAATAGAGAAATCAATTCCGATTTTAACAAATTGGACGTAAGTCAAGGAATAGAAGTGATTTTGACACAAGGCAATTCGGTAACTTTATCGATTGAAGCTGATGACAATTTACACGAAATTCTCATGACCGAAGTTAAAGATAGTGTACTCAATATCTACTTCAAAGAAAATGTATCTCAACGCAAAGCCAGTAAAGTTTATTTGACGATACCACAAGTATCCGGAATCAATACTAGTAGTGGTGCTGAAGTTAACGGACAAAACACTTTTAACGCTACATTCATCAATTTTGACGCTTCTAGTGGCAGCGAAATCAATATGAGACTCATTGCTCAAGAAGTATCAGCCAATTCCAGTAGTGGTAGTGATATTACCCTTATGGGAACTTGCCAAATGTTGATAGCCAATTCAAGTAGTGGTAGTGAAATTAATGCCGGCCAACTCATTGCTCAAGTGGTAAAAGCAGATGCTTCTAGTGGTGCAGATATCGATGTCAATGCAGTTGATAAATTTACCGGCAATGCCAGTAGTGGCGCTTCTATTGATACGGAAGGCAATCCTAAATCTAGATCAGTTGATAAATCATCGGGTGGAAGTGTTCAGGTGAAGTAATATTTAAGATATCACAACTTCATTTAACCTAAAAATTATTCATTTTTTTAATTAGTTTTAAGCAAACCCATTTGAATTTTTCAAATGGGTTTGTTATTTTTGAAAGGGTTTATTAGCTATATTTGTTTAACTTTAAATATAAATAGCCCAAAAACACTTATTCTATTTTATCAAATAACTTTATACTTTATAAAAATAAATTCTGCTACCCATGAATTCCAATTTTAGATTACTGTTTTTCAGCATACTCATCATGTTTATTACACAACAATGTGGTTTTGATAATATGAAAGAAGAAGCCAATCAAAAATTTGGAGACCAACATTTTAAAACTGCTATTGCTTTAATTGAATTGCATAAAATCAGGGAAGGTTCATATCCCGAAACATTGAAGGATTTAAAATATATAGGCGATTGGGATCAAATTGTTTTTAGTTCGGTTTCGTATACCAAATTGGAAACAGGATATGAACTCAATTTAATCAATGGTTGGATCGGAAAACCCAATGAATTGGTTTATCCCGATGCATTTTGGAATGGATTGGGTTTGCAAAAATCCAATCTAAAAAAATAACAGTTTTCTATAAATTTAACTAATAAATTCAATGAGATAAAAACTGAATTTGTCATCATGAGTGGACTATTATCCATCTTATTTTTGTATTTAACCTTTCGAAATTGGAAAAAATCAAATTGAATTTGGTTTCTTTGTACTTCTAAACAAATTATATAACATGCCAAACCGTCTGGAATATATCAATCAAATCATGAAAAATACCCTGATGGAAACATTGGGAATCGTTTATACTGAAATTGGAGATGACTATCTCGTAGCAACCATGCCGGTTACACCTCGAGTTCATCAACCTATGGGACTTTTACATGGTGGCGCTAGTGTTGCCCTTGCTGAAAGCGTAGGCAGTACTGCCTCACACGTATTAGTCAACTCTCCCGACTATGAAATCAGAGGAATCGAAATCAGTGCCAATCATTTGCGTTCCAAAAAAGATGGAATGGTTACTGCAACAGCTCGTATCATTCACAAAGGGAAAACAACCCATTTGTGGGAAATTAAAATCACCGATGAAAAGGGACATTTGATTTCATTATGCAAATTGACCAATATCGTTTTACCTAAAACCAAAACAGTTTAAATTTCTCTGCAAGCTCACTTTTCATTTATTTATTAAACAGCAATGTCTATACAATTAGTCGATTTTTTTCCATCTTCAAAACCAATGGTTTGGTACAAAAAACCACAGGAAACTTCTATCAAAGGATTGGTGCAGAAAAATTCAAACTTATATGACATTCAAGATTTCTCTACTTCTGGATTTGTCATGTGTCCTTTTGAATACAATCAAAATGGCGTTTTGATTCCCAATCAGTTTGCCGATGCGTATGAAATCCCGATACCCGACATATCTACACATCTTACTAATGAACTTGATCAAAAATCTGATCCAAATGCTTATCAAAAACATGTAGATTTGCTTCAAAAAACCATTGAATTTATTCAAGAAGGAAAAGCTCAAAAAGTTGTCATTTCTAGAAATATTATCCTAGATTTTGATTTTAAAAAAACTATATCTGTTTTTGAAAAACTATGTTTCAACTATCCTGATGCTTTGGTTTACCTTTGGTTTCATCCTCAGTTTGGGTTGTGGATGGGAGCTACACCAGAACGTTTGATAACATTGGAACATAATGATTTCACAACCATGTCATTGGCTGGAACACAGTTATTTACCGAAAACCTCATTTGGCGAGAAAAAGAAAAACAAGAACAAAAATTGGTAACCGATTACATTCAAAAACAACTCCTTCCCTACTCTAGCCAACTAGAATTATCTGAAACTTTCACCAAAAAAGCAGGCATATTGGCACATTTGTGCACCATGATAAAAGGCCGTTTAAATCCTGAAAACAACCTATCCGATTTAATCAATCAATTACATCCTACACCTGCTGTATGTGGAACGCCTCGTACTATTGCAAAACAATTTATATTGGAGCACGAAGGTTATAACCGTGAGTTTTAC